>CADCVT010000113.1 GCA_902806215.1 uncultured Solirubrobacteraceae bacterium
ACGACGCGCAGCTCGGGGCCGGCGACGTACGCGACGCGGAACCCGGACGGCGACCAGCTCGGCGCGCGCACCGTCGCCTCCGCCGCGACGGACCACCGGCGGCGGCCGCGGAGGTCGACCGCGATGAGCTCAGAGCCCCGCGTGGCGGCGACGAATCGCCCCCGCGGGGACCACGTCGCCTCGTTCACCGCACCGAGGAGGGAGCGGCGGACGCCGCCGCCGACGATCCACGGCGAGCCGGTCAGCGGGACCGGGCTGTCGCGCAGGGTGCGCGGGTCGGCGGCGAGCACGAGGATCCGGCCGCCGCCGGGCAGCTCGTCGAGACCCGCCGCGCGCGAGGGCGCCGGCCGGTCGTCGACGACGGCCCGGACGCGGTCCTCCACCCAGTCGGCGACCGCGTCGCCCGGAGGGGACAGCGCCCCGACGAGCGCGACGACGCCCGCCGCGGCCGCAAGGACCGGCCCGAGCCGACGGCGCCGCCGCCCTCGGGCGGCGTGCTCCGCGGCGGCAAGCTCCCACGCCTTGCGGCGAGCCTCCCCCTCGCCGGGCGCCCGAAGCTCGCGGAGACGGTCTTCGACCGTCATCGCTCGCCCCTTCGGGGCACCGGGCCGAGCGGATGACGCGGCGCGGGGCGGCGAGCTCTCATCGCGCGCTCCTTGCCCACGGCTCCAGCGCGTCGAGCGCCCGGCGCAGCCGGGAGTTGACCGTGCCCCGCGGGACGTCGAGGGCTGCCGCGATCTCTCCCGGCGTGAGCTCGAGGACGTGCCGCAGGACGACGACGGTCCGCTGGTCGTCGGGCAACGCCGCGAGCGCGGCGGCGAGGCCCTCGACGTCGGCGAGGTCGACGATCGGCGAGGCGAGGACCGCGAGCGGCTCGTCGCCGACCTCGCGCCTCAGAGACCGGGCGCGGAGCGCGTCGATCGCGCGGCGGGCGACGATCGTCCGCAGCCACGGCCCGAACGGCCGCGACCGGTCGAAGCGGTCGAGCGCCGCGACGGCGAACAGGAACGCCTCCTGCGCGACGTCCTCGGCGGCCAGCGCGTCGCGGATGACGAACCACGCGGCGCGATAGGCGGCAGGCCAGTGCGCCCGGAAGAGCCCCTCCAGCGCGGCCGCGTCGCCGCGCTGCGCGGCCCGGACGAGGGCTCGCTCGCGCCGCGGGCTCACCGCGCGCGGACGAACCGCCCGGGGCACGGCCACGCTCGCATGCGACGCCAAACCAGAGCCCTCCTCCACGCCAACCTAACCGACCCTGACGGGTCGGGAGACACGGGCGGGAAGCCGCGCGGTTCGGGAACAGGGATCGACCCTCACGGACCGCACTACGCGCGCGAGGGCGCGGGAGGTCCCGGACTACTGGTCGAGCTGCGCGAGCGTGCACTCGCGCGGGTCCTTGTCCTCGCGCCAGCGCTGGATCTTCGACCCGTGTCGGATGCGGCCCTCGGAGACGTGGTCGAACGTCACCTCGACCACCAGTTCCGGTCGGAGCTCCCGCCATTCCAGTTCTCTGTCGCTCTGCCAGCGGCTCGGCTCGCCCATGCCCGACGTGCCGGTCTCGTAGGGCTTCAGCTTGTCGACGAGCGCGCGCTTCTCGGCCGCCTTCAGGCCGCTCGTGTGGCCGACGACCCGGAGGTTCCCGTCCTCGCCGTAGAGCGCGAGGATCAGCGAGCCGACGGTGCCCGGCTCCTTGCCCGGCCGCCACCCGTGCACGACGGCGTCGATCGTGCGCACGCGCTTGATCTTCACCATCCCGGTCCGCTCGCCGGGCCGATAGGGCGCGGCGAGCTCCTTGGCGATGACGCCCTCGGCGCCGCGCAGCCACGGCTCGGCGTCGGCGGGGTCGTGCGACCACGGCGTCAGGGCCAGCGGCTCGTCGACGCGCCGCTCCAGCCGGGCGCGGCGCTCCTCGAACGGCCGGTCGAGCAGGACCTCGTCCTCGTCGGCGAGCAGATCGAACGCGATGAACTTCGCCGGCGTCTGCTCGGCGAGCATCGCGATCCGCGACGCGGCCGGGTGGATCCGCTGGCCGAGGACGTCGAAGAGCTGGGTGCCGTCCTCGGCGAACACGACGATCTCGCCGTCGATGACGTAGCGGCCGTCGGGGAAGACGAGCTCGGGGAAGTAGCGCGAGAGCGCCTTTCCGTTGCGCGACTGCAGGTAGACCTCGCCCCGGTCGACGAACGCCACGCAGCGGAAGCCGTCCCACTTCGGCTCGTACGCCCAGCCGTCGCCCTCGGGCACGCGCGCGCGGGATCGAGCGAGCTGCGGCGGTACGGGAGGGTTGAGCGGGAGCGCCATGGAGGCGAAGAGCGTAGTCAGACGCGGGCGGGCGGCACCGGCAGCCCCGGAACGTCGACGCTCGTGCGCAGGACCGCGTCGGCGGTCGTGATGTACAGGTCGCGCAGGTCCGGCCCGCCGAAGCACACGTTCGAGACGAACTGCGTGTCGACCTCGAGCACGCTGTCGAGCGTGCCGTCCGGCAGGTAGCGCCGGATCGTGTGGCTGTTGCCGGTCGCCACGAGCAGGGCGCCGTCGGCGTCCACCGCAAGCCCGTCGGCCTCGGGGCCGTCGACGTCGGCGAAGCGCTCGGTCGCGTTGCGCCAGACGGTGCCGGTCGCGTAGTCGGCGACGTAGAACGTCTCGCCGTCGGGCGCGCAGGCGATGCCGTTCGGCCACATGAGGTGCGGCAGCTCGGTGTGCTCGACCGTGCCGCCGGGCGAGATCCGGACGAGCACGGCGGGCACCGGCGGCTCGCCGAGCACTCCGTTGAACCGCAGGCCGCCGACGAGCAGGGTGCCGTCGGCGAGCGTTCCGCAGTCGTTGTAGCCCGCGATCCCCGGCTCGTGGCCGAGCAGGACGTCGTCGCCGCACACCACGTCGCGGCCGGTGACGATCAGCCGCCCGTCGGCGTGGAGCGCGGCCCCGCCGACACCACGGCGCTTGGCGATGACGGTCTCGGTGCGGCCGTCGGCCTCGACGCGGAAGACGCCGCCGCTGAGGACGCTCGAGAAGATCAGCCCGCGGCCGTCCCACACCGGCGCCTCGGCGAGCGCGTAGCCCTTCGAGACGACCTCCACGACCTACCGCCGTGGAGCGGCGCTCGGGCCGCGCAGGATCCGCAGCATCCGGTCGCCGGCGGCGGGAGAGAGGCCGTGGACGGCGCCGAGGAGCCGCACGATCGGCGGGTGGTAGACGCTGCGCGCGTCCTCCTCGATCCCCGTGATGATCTTGTCGGCCATCGAGCGGGCGGGAGCGGCGTTCGGGCCGCCCTTGTACCAGGAGGGCATCCGCTCCTTCTCGTGGTCGTGCAGCGACGTGGCGATCTCGCCCGGGTAGACCATCGTCAGCGACACGCCGGTGCCGGCGAGCTCGTGGCGCAGCGCCTCGCCGAACATCCGCTGCGCCGCCTTCGTCGCGCCGTACACCGCCGCCTGCGGGAAGGAGCGGTGCCCCGCGCCGCTCGAGACGACCACCACGTGGCCGCTGCCCTGCCGCAGCAGCGTCGGCAGTGCGGACTTGACCGTGTAGACGGTGCCGAGCCAGTTGACCCGCGTCATCTCCTCCATGTGGTCGACCGACTGCTCGCGCACGAGCTCGTAGTGGGTCAGCCCCGCGTTGGAGACGACGAGGTCGATCCCGCCCGCCCGCTCGGCGAAGCGCGCGACCGCGCCCTCGACCGACGCGCGATCGCCGACGTCGACGCCGCCCAGCACGACGTGGTCGCCCGGCAGGACGTCGGCCAGCGCCTCGAGCTCGGACTCCGAGCGGGCCAGCAGGCCCACGGTCGCCCCGCGGGCGGCGAGCCGCTCGGCCAGCGCCCGGCCGATCCCGCGCGACGCGCCCGTGACCAGTGCTCGCGTGCCCGCTCCAACGTTCATGAGCGCGATCCTATTCGGAGCGAGATAGGGTGGTCGCGCATGTCCACGGAGCACGCGACCGTCGCCGAGGAGGAGTACCTCCAGACGCTGTTCTGGCTGTTCGAGGCGGGTCTGCCGATGACCGGGGCGAACGTCGCCCGCGCCATGCAGCTGTCCGCGCCGACGGTCCACGAGATGATCGGCCGCCTCGAGCGCGACGGGTACATCACCCGCGCCGCCGACAAGACGATCGACTTCACCGACTCAGGCCGCACCCACGCCGAGGGGATAGTCCGACGGCACCGGCTCATCGAGCGGTTCCTCACCGACGTCCTCGGGATCCCGTGGGACGAGGTCCACGAGGAGGCCGAGCGGCTCGAGCACGCGATGTCGCCGGTGCTCGAGGAGCGCATGATGGCCGCCATCGGCGACGCAAAGACCTGCCCCCACGGGCACCCGATCACGCCGGGCTCGCGCATCGAGGGCGTCCCGCTCAAGGACGTCG
This sequence comes from uncultured Solirubrobacteraceae bacterium, assembly GCA_902806215.1. Taxonomy (GTDB): domain Bacteria; phylum Actinomycetota; class Thermoleophilia; order Solirubrobacterales; family Solirubrobacteraceae; genus CADCVT01. Next base: position 4,363 of record CADCVT010000113.1, read on the forward strand.
AGCCGGGCGCGAAGGTCACGATCCTGCGCTTCGAGAACGAGGCCGAGGACCTCCTGCACGAGCTGCGCGCCGCGGGCCTCGAGCCGGGCCTGGAGGGCACGCTCGCGTCCACCGGCGACGACGAGGTCGTCGTCGACGCGCCGGGCCGGAGCGTCACCGTGACCGCGTCGGTCGCCGAGACGGTCAGCGTGATCGCCGACCCGTCCCCACCGCCGCGGATCGCGCTGCCCGAGCAGCTCGTCCTGTCGAAGGACCGTTACGGGCGCTGAGCCCGAACGCACGCCCGACGGCCGCTACGTGATCATCGACGGGCGGCGCTGGCGGGCGACCGACCCGGGCATCCCGGAGGAGCGCCGGCAGGAGCTCGTCAACGAGCTCATGGACGCCCGCCGAGCGGTCGGAGCGGCGAAGCGCGCGGGCGACGAGGAGGCCGAGCGGGCCGCCCGCGCGCGCGTGCACGCGGCCAAGGTCGCGCTCGGCGAACGCGGCCCCAAGTGGTGGGAACGAGAGGGACCCCCAGACGCGAAGTGAGGGGTGCGACCCCGTTGTGCCGGGGGGTCCTGGGGGCGCAGAGTGCGACCCATGAACCGCACCGCGCTCCTCACCACCCTGACCGCCGCCGCAGCCATGGCGTTCACCGCTCCCGCCACGGCGACCGCGCCCGCCAACGACAACGTCGGCAGCGCGTTCACCATCGCCGGCTCGCCCAAGTCGTACAACCTCACCTCCGCCGGCACGGAGAACGGTGAGAAGACGCTGCCCGGTTCGAGCCTGGACACGGTCTGGTACAAGTGGACGGCGCCCGGCTCCGGCGCGGCCTACGCCAGCGTCTGCGGCGCGCCCGGCGGAGAGCACCTCGCGCAGGTGTTCGCGAAGCCGGCCAACGAGGCGGCGACGATCGGCAACCTCATGGAGACCGCCGACGACTGGTACGGCAACCCGATCGAGAGCACGTCGTGCCAGGCTCGCTTCGACGCGGTCAAGGGCGCGACGTACTACGTCCAGATCGACCGCACGAAGGACGCGGAGAACGAGCGACGCGGCCGCCCCGAAGACCACCGTCACCGCCCCGCCGGCGACGGTCGCGCACGACGCGCAGCCGAAGATCGCGTTCTCGGTCGCCGACGAGCACCCGGGGTCGTCCTCGGCGTGCAGCATCGACGGCGGCGAGTGGGAGCCGTGCGCGGCGCCATTCCGGATGCCGGTCCTGGGCGCGGGCAAGCACACCGTCGCCATCCGCTCGACCGACGTCGCCGGCAACGCCGAGACCGAGCCCGCCACGGCCTCGTACACGGTGCTCGAGGGCCCGAAGCCCGTCGTCCCCGCGCCGCCCGTCAAGGTCGAGCAGCCGTCGCTCACGCCGCCCCCCGCGGCCTGCACGCAGTCGCTCAAGGCGCCGAAGAGCGTGAAGCGAAGCGTGCTCAAGCGGGGTCTGCGGAAGGCCGTCAAGCTCGCCGTCGAGACGACCGGACCCTGCACCGAGAAGGTCGCGATGAAGCGCCGCGGCGGCAAGGTCGCCGTCGTCGTCACCGCCGGTCCGCTCAAGCGGACCGCGTCGGTGAAGGTCCGCTAGAGGCCGGGGCGCATCCCCCGCTTGGCCAGCACGAGCCGGCGGGGGCGCGTCGCCTAGGTCAGTCCACGCGTGATGACGAAGACGCCGAACGCCGCGATGAGCACGCCCGCGACGACGCTCGCGCCGCGCAGGACCCGCGGGCGCAGCCGCCGGCCGAGCAGCGTCGCCGCGGTCGCGAGGATCGTGAACCACGTCAGCGTCCCGAGCGACACCGACAGCGGCAGGACGGTCGCGGTCTCGGTCCTCGAGACGCCGAGCTCGGGGACGACGGCGGTGAACGCGGCGGCCCACGAGACGATCGTCAGCGGGTTGGCGAGCGTCGCCGCGACCGAGACGCCGAGCCCACGGCGGAACGTCGACAGGGCGATCGCGTCGCCGCCGGCGAGCCTGATCATCCCGAGGCCGATCACGACGAGCGCGACGCCGCCGACGACCTGCAGCTCGTCGCCGGGGAGCAGCGCGGCGAGGCCGAGCCCGGCGAGCAGCGCGTAGAGGCCGTCGACGAACGCCACGCCGACGGCGACGCCGAGCGCGGGCGCGAAGCCGTGGTGCAGACCGGACGTCAGCGCCAGGACGGAGATCGGTCCGAACCCGGCCGCCACCGCGAAGCCGAGCGCGAACCCGGCGAGCACGGTGTCCACGGGCCGTGCTCGCTAGACCGCGGCGCTCTTCTGCTGGGCGCGGTACGCCTCGGCGAGGCGCGCGACGCCCTCGTCGATCTGGTCGACGGTGACGCCGGAGTACGCCAGGCGCAGCGCGTTCTGGCCGCCGTCGAGCAGGAAGTCGGTGCCCTTGACGAACGCCACGCCGCGCTCCTTGGCGGCGGTGAAGACGGCGTCGACGTCGGTGCCCTCGGGGAGCTCGACCCACATGAAGTAGCCGCCCTCGGGCGGGGTGAACGTCGCGTCGGGGATCTCGCGGGTGAGCGCCTCGGCGAGCTTCTCGACGCGCTCGGCCAGGGCGTTCTTGACCGTTTCGATCGAGGTGCGGATCCGGCCCGACGCGCAGAACTCGTAGACGATCGACTGGGCGACCATGTTCGGCGAGATGTAGGTGTTCGTCGCGCGCTTGACGATCTTCGCGATGAGCTCGGGCTGGGCGACGAGGTACCCGACGCGAATGCCGGGGCAGACGGTCTTCGAGAAGGACGAGGCGTAGACGACGCGGTGGTCGCGAGCCATCTCGAGCATCGTCGGCAGCGTCTCGCCGGAGAAGCGCAGCGCGACGTACGGGTCGTCCTCGAAGATCGTGAACTCGTGGTCGCCGGCGAGGTGCAGCAGGCGCTCGCGCTTGGCGCGCGAGAGCGTGTAGCCGGCGGGGTTCTGGAAGTTGGGGATGATGTGCGCGAGCTTCGGGCGCGCGCCCTCGCGCAGCACCGACTCGAGCTCGTCGGTCGAGATGCCGTCGGCCTCGAGCGCGATCGGGCGGATGTCGCCGCGGCGCTCGCGCAGGCCGAGCAGCGTGCGGTCGTAGGTCGGCTTCTCGACGATGACGCCGTCGCCGTCCTTGACGAGCTCGTCGAACAGGAACGCGTCGGCCTGCATCGAGCCGTTCGTGACGATCACGTGGTCGGCGCTGACCCCGTGCTGCTCGGCGATCCACTCGCGCAGCGGGACGTAGCCGATCGCGGTGCCGTAGGCGGTCGTGCCGCCGGGGTCGCGCTCGAACGCCTTCGCCGCGCATTCACGCAGGCCCTCGACGTCGACGATGTCGAGGGAGGGTGCTCCACGGGCGAACGAGATCGTGTCGGCCATCGGGGCGGTCACTCTACTCCGACGTCGCGGACCTCGACGCCCCGGGATTCGAACCGCGGCTCCACCGGGTGCGGGACGCCGGCGTCGCGCGCCGCGCGCTCGGCCGCGGCGCCGAGCGCGGCTACGAGGTCGTCGAGCTGTCGCTTGACCTCGACCGCCTCGGCGAAGTGGCGCTCCACGGTCTCGGCCGTCGCGAGGAGGCGGCCGTGCATCTCACGCAGCCTGGCGGCGTCATGCTCCGGTTCCGGGTGCACTGCGGCCGAGGCTATCGACCTCGATCGATAAGCGACCCTCGCGGGCCTCGATCAGCGCGATCGGTGCCCGCAACGTGCGGCGAAGCTCCTCGACGAGCGCGACCGGTCGGGTCAGCGTGAGGTCGAGCGCGGCGCTTCCGCCTGCGAACGCGCGCAGGTCGACCGCTCCGACGCCGGGGATCTCCGTGAGCGCCTGGCCGAGCCGGCACAGCGTCCGGAAGTCGACCGCGGCGTCGACGGCGACGTCGCCGGTGAAGACGTAGCCGGCGGCGGTCGGGGGCCCGCGAAGCTCGGAGACGATCCGGTCGAACGAGGCGACCATGCGCCGCAGGTCCTCCCCGAACGCGTCGAGCGGATCGGCCGGATCCGGAGGGCGCCGGAGCGCTTGTGCGGGGACTGTCCCCTCACGAAGTGGAGCTTGTGCGGGGACTGTCCCCTCACGAAGTGGACTTTGTGCGGGGACTGTCCCCCCTTCGGCCAGGTCGGTCTGGAGCGCGCGCAGGCGCTGCTCGAGCCCGGCCAGCATCGTCTCGACGTCGTCGGCCATCCGACGAACCTCTTTCCCCGCCGCGCCGCGATCTCCCGCTTAAACACGACTGCCGGCCCAGGGGGCCGGCAGTCGATGCCTTCGGCGCTCGGCGCCCGTCCCGGAGATGCCGGACCTCCGTCGCCTCAGACCGTTGCGCACCACCGTGGTGCGCTCTGCCGCGACACTAACCGGCGCTTGAGCCGAAGGCGAGCAACTGGACGGGTGTTCTAGCTAGGACGACTAGGCGCCCAGGATCTCCACTGCTATCTCGGCGACCTGCGTCGGCGTGCGGCCGACCTTGACGCCCTTGGCCTCGAGCGCCTCGGCCTTCGCGGCCGCGGTGCCCTTCGAGCCCGAGACGATCGCGCCGGCGTGGCCCATCGTCTTGCCCGGAGGCGCCGTGAAACCCGCGATGTACGCGACGACCGGCTTCTTGACGTGGTCGGCGATGTACTCCGCCGCCTCCTCCTCGGCCGAGCCGCCGATCTCGCCGCTCATGACGATGAGCTCGGTCTCGGGATCGGCCTCGAACAGCGCGATGATGTCGATGAACGACGAGCCCGGGACGGGGTCGCCGCCGATGCCGACGATCGACGAGTTGCCGAACCCGCGCTGGGCCAGCTCGTTGCCGATCTGGTAGGTCAGCGTGCCCGAGCGCGAGACGACGCCGACGTTGCCCTCCTTGAAGAAGGCGGCCGGGATGATCCCGACGTTCGCCTTGCCCGGGGAGAGCGCGCCCGGGCAGTTCGGCCCGATGTGCGTGATGTCGCCGATCGTCTGCAGGTGCGCGTAGACGCGGAGCTCGTCGTGGGCCGGGATGCCCTCGGTGATCGTGATGATCGTCTTGATCTGAGCGTCCGCCGCTTCGAGGATCGAGTCCGCCGCGAAGCGCGGCGGCACGAAGATCATCGCGGTGTTCGCGCCACTCTTCTGCACGGCGTCGTGGAACGTGTTGAACACCGGGACGCCCTCGACGTCCTGGCCGCCCTTGCCCGGCGTGACGCCGGAGACGACGTCCGTGCCGTAGCGGCGGTTGTTCATCGCGTGGAACGTGCCCTCACGGCCGGTGATGCCGGAGACGCACAGCTTGGTCTCGTTGCCGACGACGATGCTCATGCCTTTGCCAGCTCCACGACCTTCTGGGCCGCCTCGTCCATCGTGGAGGCCGTGTGCACGTTCGGGAGGTTCGCGTCAGCGAGGATCTTCCGGCCCTCCTTGTCGTTCGTGCCGTCCAGGCGGACGACGAACGGCACCGTCGGCTTGACCTGCGCGAACGCGGCGACGAGCCCGTTGGCGACCTCGTCGCCGCGGGTGATGCCGCCGAAGATGTTGAACAGGACGGCCTTGACGTTCGGGTTGGAGAGGATGACCTCCACCGCGCTCGTGATGGCCTCGGCCTTCGATCCGCCACCGGCGTCGAGGAAGTTCGCCGGCGAGCCGCCGTACTGGGCGACGACGTCGAGCGTCGACATGACGAGCCCGGCGCCGTTGCCGAGGATGCCGATGTCGCCGTCGAGCTTCACGTACGTGAGGTCGCGCTCGCGGGCCATCTTCTCCTGCGGGTCCTCGTTGGCCGTGTCGCGCAGGGCCTCGTGATCGGGGTGGCGGTAGGCCGCGTTCGCGTCGAGCGTCACCTTGGCGTCGAGCGCGGCGACCTTGCGGTCCTTGGTGACGATGAGCGGGTTGACCTCGACGAGCGTCGCGTCCTCGGACACGAACGCGTCGTAGAGCTTCTCGAGCAGCGCGCCGAGCAGGCCGACGACATCGTCGGCGACGCCGGCCTCGAACGCGAGGCGACGGGCGTGGAACGCCTGGAAGCCGAGGAGCGGATCGACGTGCAGCTTCGCGATCGCGTTCGGATCGCGCTCGGCGACCTCCTCGATGTCCATGCCGCCCTGCGTCGACAGCATGAACAGCGGCGCCTTCGCCGAGCGGTCGAACACGATCGACGCGTAGTACTCCTCGTCGATCTCGCTCGCCGC
>CADCVT010000114.1 GCA_902806215.1 uncultured Solirubrobacteraceae bacterium
GATGTCCTCGATCGGGCCCATCGAGTACTGGGTGATCGTGCGGTGGACGCGGTTGCCGTCCTCGTCGGTGTCCTCGGCGAGCTGGAGCGGGACGATGTCGGTCAGCGGGCGGTCGGAGATGACCACCGCCGCGGCGTGGATCGACGAGTTGCGGACGATGCCCTCGAGGCCCTTGGCCACGTCGATGATCTGCTTGGCCGTCGGGTCGGAGTCGTAGGCCTTGCGCAGCTCCTCCCCGTCCTTGAGGCAGTCCTCGAAGCTCGGGGCGCGGCCCATGATCGGGTCCGGGATGAGCTTGGCCAGGCGGTCGCCGGCGCCGTAGTCGTGGCCGAGGACGCGGGCGGCGTCGCGCGTCGCGGCGCGCGGGAACATCTTGCCGAAGGTGACGATCTGCGCGACGCTGCCGCGCCCGTACTTCTCGGTGACGTAGCGCATGACGCGCTCGCGCCCCTTGACGGAGAAGTCGATGTCGATGTCCGGCATGGACACGCGCTCGGGGTTCAGGAAGCGCTCGAACAGCAGGTCGTACCGCAGCGGGTCGACGTCGGTGATCTGCAGCGTGTAGGCGACGATCGAGCCCGCGGCCGAGCCACGTCCCGGGCCCACGGCGATGCCGTTGTCCTTCGCGTACTTGACGAAGTCCCAGACGATGAGGAAGTACGCGTTGAAGCCCATGCGGTCGATGACCCCGAGCTCCATCTCCATGCGCTCGACCGCCTCGGCCGGCGGCGGGTCGCCGTAGCGGAAGCGCATGCCCTCCATGACCTTGTGGCGCAGGAAGGACTTCTCGTCGCTGCCGTCGGGCGTCTCGAAGCTCGGGATGAGCTGCTTGCCGAGCTCGATCGTCGTGTCGCAGCGCTCGGCGATCTCGAGCGTCGACTGCAGCGCCTCGGGCCACTCCGCGAACTTGTCCGCCATCTCCTCGTTGGAGCGCAGGTAGAACTCGTTCGTGTCGAAGGTCATCTTCGGCTGGGCGAGCGTCGACTTCGTCTGCACGCACAGCAGCGCGGTGTGGTGGTGGTAGTCCTCCTTGCGGAGGTAGTGCACGTCGCCGGCGGCGACGAGCGGCCGGCCCATCTCCTGCGCGATGCGGACGATGCCCTGGTTGGCCTTGTCCTGGTCGGCGATGCCGTTCTTCTGGACCTCGAAGAAGAGGTTCTCGGGCCCGAAGACCTGGAGCAGCTCGTCGGCGTGCGCGCGGGCCTCGGCCGGGTTGTCCTGCACGAGCCGGCTGACGAAGCGGCTGGCAAGGCAGCCGGTGAGCGCGATGATGCCCTCGGAGTGCAGGGCGAGCTGCTCGAGGTCGACCGTCGGCTTGCCGCGGTTGAGCCCCTCGAGGAAGCCCGCGCTCGAGAGCTTGACGAGGTTGCGGTAGCCGGCGTCGGTCTCGGCCAGGAGCGTCAGGTGGTTGCGCTCGACCTTCTCGGACTGGGCCTTGACGTGGTCGTCGGTGAAGTAGATCTCGCAGCCGACGATGGGCTTGATGCCGTGCTTCTGGCAGGCCTTCTGGAGCTCGACCGCGCCGTTCATCACGCCGTGGTCGGTGAGCGCCAGGGCCGGCTGCCCGAACTCCGCGGCACGCTTGGCCAGCGCGTCGATCTTGCACGCGCCGTCGAGGAGCGAGTACTCGGAGTGGACGTGCAGATGGGCGCAGCAGGTGGAGCTCACGGGGGACAAGATGCTAGGTGCCGGGTCGGACGGCGAGGCGGGGCGCCCGGCGCCGTTTCCCGGAAGGAGCGGACAGCGCGTTCGGAGCTCGCGGACACTACGAGACGAGGCCGCGTGCGCGGTCGAACCAGGCGTGGAGCGTCTGCGCCGCTGCCGGATCGCCCTCGACGGCCAGGCGCTCGCCGGACGGGATCTGGAGGCCGGCGAGGACCGGGTACAGCGCGCCGCGGCTCACGCGGACGGTCGCCTGAGCCGTCGAGTCGGGTGCGCCGACGGTCAGCGGGGCGCCGTCGTTCGCGGTGACCCGACAGCCCCCGTCGCCGTCGACGAGGTACTCGACCGCGAACCGGTGTCCCCGGGTCCACTCGGGATCGACGGCGTTCGCGAGGACCGGGAGCACCAGCCGCGGGTCCGGCGGCTGGGGCGACTGCGCGAGGTCGGCGAGCGTGACGTTGCGGCGGCGCGCGCGGGCCAGGCGCCAGACGTGCCGGCGGCCCTCGACGACCTTCACGCCGAGCGCCCACCGGCCGGCGCCGCCAGCCGCGAGCCGTGCCAGCACCTCGAGCTCGCCGGTGAACACGGCGTCGACTTCGTCGGGAGCGCCGCGATCCTCGACCGGCTCGACGCCGACGGCACCATCGGCGATCCGCACGCGGAGCGGCCCGAGCTCGGGCACGATGACGTCGTAGGCGAGCCGGTCGACGACGAGCGCCTGAGCGGGAAGCAGCGCCGCGACGAGCTCCGCCGCGAGCGAGGGCTCCGAGCCGGCCGTCCGCTCGATCCCCCGGCGAAGCCACGGCGTCTCGTCGCCGAGCGGAGCAAGCGGCCTCGGGGCGAGCACGGCGGGAGCGGCAGGTGCCTGCGCGGCCGGTGCCGGCGGAGCGGGCGGCGTTGCGGCGGGTCGGTCGGCTCGGGCGAGCTCCTCCTGGGCCGCGGCGCGGAGGCGGTCGGCCGCGTGCTGGAGGCTCGCGATCACGTCCTTGGCTCCAACGCCGGAGCCGGGCGCGGGGACCGCCGCCCGAAGCTCCGCCTCGATCGCCTCGAGATGCTCGCGCGTCTCATCGGCGAGCGCGGGAACGACCGGCGCCGGGCGCCGGGCGGCGACAGGCGGAGCGGCGCGCGGCGGCGGCCCCGTAGGGGGTGGGTCGGTGACCGGCTCGTCGAGGGCTTCGAGGTGCGCTCGCGCGGCGGCGACCTCCGCGCGCAGGCCGGCGACGAGGGCGTCCAGGGCGTCTCCCTCGGCCGCGGCGAAGGGGTCTTCCGCAGGCTCGGAGGGGCGCGGCGCCGGTGCGGCGGGACTCGGCGGCTGCGGGATCCCGGCGAGGCGGGCCTCGGCGGCCTCGCGTCCCGCGCGCTCCTCGGCGAGGCGCATCTCGAGCTCCGTCGTCTTGCTCGTCAGGCGGTCGCGGACCGCAGCGAGGTCCTTCGCGAGCTCCTGGAGCCGGGCCTCCAGCTCGGGCCGCGCCGTCGGGGCGCGGCGCTCCGCTGCCTCCCGGCGGGCGCGTTCGGCGGTGAGCTCCCCCATGAGGTCGGCCGCGCGGCGCTGCGCGGCGACTGCAGCGTCTCGGTGCTCGTCGGCCTCCGTGCGCGCCGCTGCCGCGGCGGCGCGCGTCTGGTCGACGGCAGCCTGCGCGTCGGCGAGCGCGCGCTCGCGATCAGCGACGGCGCTCTCGAGCGCGCGGCGGCGCTCCTCCAGCTCAGCGACCTGCGCCCGCAGCGTCGCGTCGCCCGCGCGGCCGGCGTCGACCTGGGCCTGCATCGTCGCGAGCTCGTCGCGGACCGTCGCGATCGCCGACGTGACGCGCGCCTGCGCCTCGATCCGCCGGTCCAGCTCCGCCTCCAGCGACGCGACCCGTTCGGCGAGCACCTGCTCGC
>CADCVT010000115.1 GCA_902806215.1 uncultured Solirubrobacteraceae bacterium
CGCCAAGGCGCCGCCGCCGCCGCCCCCGCAGGAGCGCACCATCACCGCGGTCGGGACGGCCTCGCTGCGGCCGACGCCCGAGAACCCGCGCAGCAGCGACTCGATCCGCGCGGCGGTCCGTGCGGCGCGGGCGACGGTGCTGACGAGCGCGTTCGCGCGCGGGCGGGCGCGGGCGCAGGAGCTCGCCACGCAGGCGCAGCTTCCGCTGGGCGCGCTGCTGTCCGTCGCCGAAGGAACCTGCGGGCCGCCGTACTTCTACCCCGGCCCGTTCGGCGAGGAGGGCACGTTCGGCCCCGGGCGCTACTGCGGCAACGTGACGCGGGGAGTCGTCCGGCGCGACGCCCAGGGCCGGCGCCGCGTCATCCGCCGCCGCACGACGCGCATCTGCCGGATCCCGACCGTCAGCGTCTCGGTGACGCTGACCTTCGCGGTCGCGTAGCGCTCTCGGGCGGCGGGCACACCCTCGAAGGTGACCGTCACCCTGCGGGACGGGTCGCAGGTCGCGATCCGTCCCCTCGAGCCGGACGACCGCTCGGCGCTGGCCGAGGGGTTCGACCGGCTGAGCCCCGAATCGCGCTACCGCCGCTTCTTCGCGCCCATCGCGAAGCTGCGCGAACGCGATCTCGACTACCTCGTGAACATCGACCACCACGACCACGAGGCGGTCGTGGCGATGGACCCGCAGACGGGGCGGCTGCTCGGCGTCGCGCGCTACGTGCGCACGGGTCCTGATGTCGCCGAGCCCGCGATGGTCGTCGCGGACGATGCGCAGGGCCGCGGCCTCGGGAGCCGGCTGCTCGACGAGCTCAGCCGGCGCGCGCGCGAGAACGGGATCCGGCACTTCGCCGCGCCGGTGCTGGCGTCGAACGCCGAGGCGATCCACGTGTTCGAGCGCCTCGGCGAGACGACGCGGCGCAGCGACGGCCGCGAGATCGAGCTGACGATCACGCTGCCGAGCGAGGACCGCGCGCAGTGGCACGAGGTGCTGCGGCAGGTCGCGAGCGGGACGGTCGAGCCCGCCCGGACACTGCTCGACCTGCTGTGGCCGCGCCGTCGCGGCGGCGCGCCCGGTGAGCCGCGCCGCAACGTGATCGTCGTCGGGACCGATGGGACCAGCCACGCGACGGAGGCGGTCGAGGCCGCCGCGGAGCTGGCGGCGGTCAGCGGAGCGAGCGTGGAGATCGTCGCCGCGCACCGGTTCCTGCCGTCCGACGAGCGCGAGCTGGCCGGCGTCGTGCGCACGACGGCGGGCACGCTGCGCGAGCGCGGGCTGCACGTCCACGAGCACGTTCGCCGGGGCGAGCCCGCGCTCGTGCTGAGCGACGTCGCCGACGAGCAGGACGTGCGGCTCATCGTCGTCGGAGCCGGCGACAGCGGGCAGACGACGAGGCGACTGATCGGCAGCGTCGCCGACCTCGTGGCCGAGCGCGCGCCGTGCAACGTGCTCATCGTGCGCCCGCCGCGCGCCTGAGCGGCGCCGAGATCGACGTTCCGGGTGCATAGGACGACACCGTGGATCTCGATGGTCACGAGGCGCGTCATCCGAAGGACGGACCTGCGCGCGACCAGCGATGGATGCGCGGGCCTCGTGCCGGGCGGAGGATCCTCCTCGTGTCCGAAGCAGCCCTCCTCACTCCCCCGGCGCCGCTGCGTGCGGTCGTCCCCGCCGGCCTCGTCGTCAAGGTCCACGCCGCGACGCCGGACGTCGCGATCGCGCTGGCCGACCACGACGACGTCCGCGTGCCGCCGCGCGGTGCGTCGGCCGTTCCCGACGTCATCGTGGTCGTCGACGACCCGCCGGCACTCGACGGCCTCGACACCCTGCGGTCGCTCCTGCGCCGCCCCGGCTGCCCGCCGGTGGTCGTCGTCTCGCGCTCGGCCGGGCGGCTGCTCACCGCCGCCACCGAGGGAGCGCGCGGAACGCTCCTCGGCACCGAGCCGTCGCGCACGCTGCACCAGGCCCTGCGCGCCGCCGCCGCCGGCCACGCCGTCGTCGCTCCGGCGCTGCACCGCGAGCTGGCCGCCCGCGAGCACGCCCGCGGGTCGATCATCGCCCGCGCGCGGTGCCGGTCACCACGACGCAGCCCGATCCCGGCCCCGACCGCGACCCCGATCCGGGACCAGGACCCGGCCCCGGCCCCGGCCCGGCTCCGGGCAATCCGCGTCAGACGACGTTCGGGGCGCGCGAGGCCGAGCGGCTTCTGTGGCGCGCAGGCTTCGGACCGCGCCCGGGCGACGTCGCCGCCGCAGTCGGTCGAGGCCTGGAAGGCGCCGTCCACGCGCTCACCCGCCCAGCGACCGCCGAGGCCGTCGAGGGCGCCGGCCCGGTCGACGCCTTCGGCGCGCCGTACAACCGCCAGCGCGCGGTCGGCGAGTACGGCGGCAACGACATCTGGTGGTTCGACCGGATGGTGCGGTCGAACCAGCCGCTGCGCCAGCGCATGACCCTCCTCTGGCAGACCGGTTCGCGACGGCCGACCGCGGCCTGATCGGCCGCGAGCGCATGCTCGAGCAGCACGACCTCTTCCACGCGAGCTGGATCGGCGACTTCCGCCGCCTCGCCCTCGAGGTGACCGTCGACGAGGCGATGCTCTTCTGGCTCAACGGCCAGGACGACCACAAGGAAGCACCGAACGAGAACTACGCCCGCGAGCTCATGGAGCTGTTCACGCTCGGGGCCGACCGCGGCGCGTACACCGAGCAGGACGTGCGCGAGCTCGCCCGCGTGCTCGCCGGCTACCACGCCGACCACGTCGGCGGCGGCGAGATGGGCAACTTCCGCTTCGAGGCCGATCGTCACGACGGCGGCACGAAGACCCTCTGGGCGGGCAAGCCGCACGCGCGCACCGGCGCGTTCGGGTGGTCGAAGCCCGGCGCGACGTGGGAGTGCGACATGCCGGTCGACGAGCAGTATCCGTCCGCCGAGACGCCGCAGCAGGCGCTCGACGCCGCGCTCGCCTCGTGGGGCACGCCGCCGCTGACGACGCCCACGCACGACGTGCTCCTGCAGTTCGCGACGGCGGTCATCGCAGACGGCGTCCTCACGCCGGCCGAGCGCAGCCGCCAGCGCGCGAAGCGACAGAACGCCCTGCGCTTCCTCGTCGCCCTGTCCCCCGACCACCACACCTGCTGATGAGCCACCTGCACTGCAACGAGTTCGCGCGCGCCAGCCTGTCGCGCCGGTCGTTCCTGCTGCGCGCGGCGGGGATGGCGGTGACCGTCTACGGCGGCGACCGGCTCGTGCCGCAGGCGCTGCAGGAGGGTGTCGCCGCCGCCACCGAGGGCGACGCCGCGCCGGCGCTCGTCAACGTGTTCTTCTCGGGCGGGCTGGACTCGATCGGCGTCCTCGGGCCGTACGGCAACGGGCGCTACCACGACCTGCGCGGTGCGCTGGCCGACGTCGACGACGTCGTGCCGTTCGACGGCGCGCCGGGGTGGTCGTGGCATCCGAAGGCGGCCGGCTTCGACCGCCTGTGGCAGGCCGACCGGCTCACCGTCCTGCCGACCGTCGGCTACTCCGACCCGAACCAGTCGCACTTCACGTCGCGGCACTTCTGGGAGATCGGGTCGACCGACATCGTCACGCGCACCGGCTGGCTCGGGCGCTTCCTCGACCAGGATGCGCGCAGCCTGCCGGACCGCGCTCGCCGAGCTGCCCGACCTCAGCGGGACCGTCGCCTACCCCGGCACGCCGTTCGGCGGGCACCTGCGCAACCTCGCGCACATGCTCGACGACGAGCTGCCGATCCGCTGCGCCTCGGTTATCGCCAACGGCGACACGACACGCACGCCGGCCAAGCGGTCGGGTTCAACCGGCATCTCACCGACGCGGTCGGGGCGCTCGAGGCGTTCCAGGCCGACCTCGAGGCGCGCGGGATCGCCGACCGCGTGCTCACGTTCGTGTGGAGCGAGTTCGGCCGGCGCCCGGAGGCGAACGGCTCCGCCGGCACCGACCACGGTGCCGCCGCGATCGCGTTCCTCATGGGTACGCGGGCGGCGCCTCGCGTGATCGGGGCGATGCCCGACCTCGCGGCGGGAGCGCTCGACCCGCACGGAAACCTGAGACACACGGTCGACTTCCGCGACGTCTACGGGTCACTCGTGCGCCAGTGGCTCGAGGGAGACCCGGAGCAGGTGGTCCCGGGAGCCTCCTCCGACCTCCCCCTCCTCAGGTGAGTCGCCGAACGTACGTCGTGCCGGGCCCTGGCACGGCAGCGCGTACGTTCGCGGTGCTTCTCCTCGTCGCGCTGGCGCTCCCGGCGGGAACAACGGCGATCAGCGAGGAAGAGGCAGCCGCGGCGAAGCGCAAGAGGTGCGAGGTGGTGGTGTTCAAGCGCAAAGGCAAGACGATCAGGCGCTGCCGACTCATCCGCAAGGTCCGGAGGCCCTCCAACACGCCTCCAGCTCTCACTCCCTCACTGCCCGCAGTTCCCGCGCCGGCGGGCCCAGCGCCCGAAGCGGGCGGAGCTCCGCAGCCGACGACACCCGAGCCGCCGCACTCGGAGCCGCCGGGGACGTCAGATCCGCAGTCGGAGCCGACGCGTGACCCCTGGTTCCTCACCATGCAAGCGAGAGACGTCGGCAACGGCGACTTCCGGCTTCTCCCCCAACCCCGGGACGATCCCGGCGGGCACGCTCTACCTCAGCTTCAAGAACGAGGACGAAACCGAGCACGACCTCCGGCTGCGCGGACTGTCACCCCAGCGTGACGAGCGCGTGAATCTTCGAGGCCTCCTCGACGAAGGAGCTGCGACGGACGCGGCTCGAGATGGAGCCCGGCCGATACGAGCTGTTGTGCGGCCTTCCGGGCCACGAGTAGATGCGGCAGGCCTTCGACGTCGCCCCGTGACGCGGGCTCTGGACACCCCCGGCACGACGGCCAAGGTGTCCAGATCGCTGTGCTTTCAGAGCGTCGATGCCGATCATCGGAGTGCGATGAGCAACCTGGTCTGGCCCGAGTGCGGGCACACGCGAGATCCGTACGTCGAGAGCTGCGTTCGCTGCGACGTCTCGCGAGAGATCGCCGCCGAGCAGGGACTCCCCCTGGCCGCCGTGCTGGAGGGCGTCGACCGGGCGCTGACCGCGATCGCCGCGGCCAAGGCCGCCCGTGGAAGCGACGACCTCGCCCGCAGCCTCACGGCCGCGCAGGAGACCGTCGGCCGCCGCCGCGAGGGCGCGCTCCCGCCGAGCGTGCAGCCCTTCGGTGAATCTGTGTCGGTGCCGTGCCGCTGGTTCGCCAACCGCGAGTCGTTCGCGCCGGTCTCGCTCGAGTTCGACGAGCGCGGCATCTGGTGCCACGACCCGAACTCCCGCGTGCGCCTGCTCCACCGCCGCTGGTACCAGATCGCGACGATCCAGATCGAGGAGGCTGACGACGTGCGCGACCGCGTGGCCGTGCTGCGCGCCGCCTCGTTCGGACTCGTCCGCGCGAAGCGCTGGGACGCGCCGCACAGCTGCTACGTCGTGGTCCGCGCGACGAACCACCAGGAGTTCTTCTTCGAGGTCGCCGAGGAGATCAGCTCGGTGCGCGAGCAGCTCGCCCGCGTGACCGACTGGTTCGGC
>CADCVT010000116.1 GCA_902806215.1 uncultured Solirubrobacteraceae bacterium
GCCGCCGCAAGCAGCCGCCCGCCGACGTGCAGGCCGCGATCGCCGCGGTGTCCGCCGCCGCCGGAGACGGCCCTGTGCCCGACGCCGAGCCCGAGTCCTCCAACGGAGCGGTCCCGACCGCCGAGGCGGCCGCGGCCGTCGAGGCCGAGGCCGAGGCGCCCGCCAAGCCAAAGCGCGCGAGCCGTGCGAAGAAGGCCGACGACGAGGCTCCGAGGCCGAAGCGCGCGACGCGGGCGAAGAAGGCTGCCGACGACGATGCCGTCGCCGACGAGGCGCCGAAGCCGAAGCGGGCGAGCCGCGCGAAGAAGCCGGCCGCCACCGCCGACGCTTCGCCCGAGACCGATGCCGTCGCCGACGAGGCGCCGAAGCCGAAGCGCGCAAGCCGCGCGAAGAAGGCCGACGACGACGCTCCGGCCGACGAGAAGCCCAAGCGCGCGTCGCGCGCGAAGAAGCCCGCCGCCGCGGCGTCGGCCGATGGCGACGCCGACGAGGCTCCGAAGCCCAAGCGGGCCCCGCGCGCGTCACGCGCGAAGAAGCCCGCGGCGGACGACGCGGCCGAGCCGGCCGAGTCCTCCGCCGCTTAGCGCAGCGTCGCCTCGAGCAGGGCGCGAGCGGGCCGGCGGGGCTGCGGGTTCTTCTCGCGGGTCACGATGAGCTTCCGCGTTCCGGCCGGGACCCGGATCTCCCGCGTGCCGTGCAGCCGCCGCTGGGCCCGTACGGGGTCCGCGGCGAAGCCCACGAGCGTTGCGTCGCCACGCTCGGTCAGCAGCCAGATCGCGTAGTTCGGCGCCGGGGTCACGAACGCGTCGACGCTGACGACGTCGGGCCCGCTTCGCTCGACGATGCCTGCGTTCCCGCGGGCGACGCCGCCCTCCCCCGGGGGCCGCAGAGTGCCCGACCGTACGCGCAGCAGATCCCTTCCGACCACGACGACGAGCGCCGCGCCCTCAGGCGCAGCCGCGCGCAGCTTCGCGTCGAGTGGCCGCGCGATGCCGCCGAGCCGGAAGGCCACGCGACGGGCGGCCTCCCTGTGGCCCTCGGCGAACGCGACCCGCGTACGGGTCACCTCGCCGGTCGGGGCGTTCCCCACCTCGTCGCGCGGTCGGTTCGGACCGCCGGCCCCGATGAGGTCCGACACCTTGCCCCCGAGCCCGGCGACCGTCGTCCCGTTGAGCACGGCGACGCCCTCTGCGGGGAGGTCGGCGGCGAACGCGGCAGGCGGCGGCTCCGGCGACGTCGCCACCGGACGCGCGGCGTCCTCGCCGCGCACGGAGAGCAGGAAGGCGCCCGCGCCCGCGAGGGTCAGCAGCACGACGAGGACGACCGGAGCCGTCGCAGCGATCCGGCCGGCGGTCGCCCGACGGCGCGCCGAGCGTCGCCGGGGATGCGCGGCCAGCAGCTCGCGCTCCAGGTCGTCGAGGAACGTGCTCATCGCTCTGCCTCCTTCATCGTCATGCGCCGCCGCAGCGTCGCCAGCCCGCGCGAGACGCGCTGGCGGACGGCAGCCTCGGAGCTGCCGGTCTGCGCGGCGATCTCCGCGTAGTCCCGTTCGTCGAGGACGCGCGCGCGGACGGCGACGCGCTGCTCGTCGGGAAGCTCCGCGAGCGCGCCCGTCACCTCGGGCGCGCTCGCCCGCGCGAGGACCGCGTCGAGCTCGTCGTCGTCGAGCGCGGGACGCGCCATCCCCAGCCGCCGGCGCGCGCTCGCCTCCACCGATCCGCGCTCGCTCAGCCGGGCGACCTTGTGCCGCGCGATGCCGTAGAGCCAGGCCGCGGCGGGACCACGGTCGGCGCGGTAGCGGTGGCACCCCTCGAGCGCGGCGGCGAAGGTCTCGGCCACGACGTCGGCGGCCGTCTCGCGATCGCCGGTGCGGCGCGCCGACCACGCCAGGAGCTGCGGCGCCAGACGGCGATACAGGGCGGCGAACGCCTCGGGGTCGCGGTCGGCCGCGGCCAGCAGCTCCTCGTCGGTCGGCATCACATGAGGTACTTACGGCGAGCGGCTGTCGTTGTGACAACGCGCTACTGAGCGCCGAGATGGACCTCGCCCGCGTCGAGGAACACGGTGCCGTCGGCGGTCTCGACGCGCAACCGCCCGTCGTCGTCGACCCCGTCGGCGGTACCGCTGCCGGCGGCCCACGTGATCGTCCGGCCGCGCAGCGCGTCGCGCTCGCGCCACACCGCGAGCGTCGCGTCCGGCGACGCGATCCGCGCCTCGAGCGCCGCCAGCAGGTCGGCCAGCACCCGCTCGACGTCCGGCGGCTCGAGCCCGAGCCCGGTCGCGCGCTCGCGCAGCTCGTCGGGGAGGTCCTCGTCGCGGACCGCGACGTTGAGCCCGATCCCGACGACGGCCCACCGCTCCTGGGGCCGGCCCTCGACGAGGATCCCGGCGACCTTCCGCATCTCCCCAGTTTTGGGCCTGAGCAACACGTCGTTGGGCCACTTGATCGCGGCCCGCTCGCCGCAGACGTCGCTGACGGCGACCGCGGCGAGGAGCGGCAGGAGCGGCGGCGGGTCGCGCAGCAGGACGGTCATCAGCAGCGCGCGGCCGGCGGGGGCGCTCCACGTGCGGCCCTGCCGGCCCCGTCCGGCGGACTGCTCGGAGGCGGTCACGAGCGTCCCTTGCGGGGCGCCCGCGAGCGCGAGCGCCCGCGCGCGCAGGTTCGTCGAGTCGGTTGTGCGGAGGTGCAGCCGCGGGTGCCCGAGGGCCGTCATCGCGGCCGGATCCGCAGCTCGTCGTCGAGGCCGACCCCGAGGCGCTCGGCCGCCGAGCCGCGGTTGACCGCCAGCGCGAGGCTGCGGTACGCGTCCTCGTAGAGGAGCAGGGCACCCGGCTCGACGTCGGCGAACGTCCGGGCGAAGTGCGCCTCGTGCCGCGCGCCGGCGAGCTCGACGGCGACCTCGCGCCCCAGCCGCAGCCCGGTCTCGGCCAGCCGCTCGTGCTCGACGTCGAGCGTGACGTTGCCGAAGCGGTCGAGCGCGATCGCGTGCACGACCGCGTCGCCGTCCTCGACCCGCGGCTGCAGGAGCTCGAGCTCGATCAGCTCGCCGGGCTCGAGCGGCTCGCCCGCCTCGGCCAGCGGCGCGCCCGCGGCGAGGTGCGCAGCCACCGGTGCGAAGAGGTCGCGCCCGTGGAACGTCGCCGACACCGGTCGCAGCCGGTGCGGCGATCCGCTGATCTCGACCGCCTCGGAGACCCCGCCGAACCGTGCGGCCGCGGCCAGGAGCAGCCCGTTGTCGGGGCCGACGAGGATCCGGTCCTCGTCGGCGCAGCGCAGCGCGACCGCCCGGCGGCGCCCGCCGACCTCCGGATCGACCACCGCGACGGTCACGCCCGGCTCGGCGTAGGGCAGCGCGCGGCGCAGCACGAGCGCTCCCGACCGGACGTCGTGGCGCGGCACCCCGTGGCTGAGGTCGACGATCCGGGCGTCGGGCGCGATCCGCGCCATCACCGCGTGGCACACGCCCACGAAGTCGTCGTCGCGCCCGTAGTCGCTGAGGAACGTGATGACCACGGGCGCGAAGGGTATGCGCGGGCCATGGCCGAACGCAGCGACATGCCCCTCGCCGACGACTCGGGCGCGACCCCGAACGACATGCCGACGGGCATGCCGGAGGGTGGCGACGAGATCGAGAGCGATCCGCTCGGCTCTCCGGAGAGCGATCCGGACGGCGAGGGCGGGACCGAGCGCGGCGAGCAGGCCCAGCCCGGCATCCCGTCCGAGGGCGAGCCGCCCGCGTCGGGCTGACCGCACCTCCGGCCGCTCCGGCGCGTTTCATCGCCATGCGCCTGATCCTGCCGTCGGCGGCCGTGCTTGCCGTCCTCATCGCCGCGCCGGCCCAGGCCGGCACGCTCACGTACAAGGCACCGCCGCCGTGCAGCGAGAGCCAGCAGGACGACAACCTCTGCCAGCCGGGCGAGGCGCTGTTCACCGGCGGTCCGGGCGAGGGGAACGCGCTGACGATCGCCCCCGACGGCAGCGCGTTCGTGTTCCGCGAGGCCGCGCTGGCGCTGCGCGCGCCGGCGGGATGCACCCAGCGCTCCGAGCGCGAGGTCGCCTGTCCCTCGGGCAGCTTCCCGCTCTCGGTCACGGTCAACGCGGGCGACGGCGACGACGTCGTCGACGTCTCTGCCACCGCGGGCGGCGGCATGACCCTCGGGGGCGGGCCCGGCGACGACCGCCTTGTCGGCGCGACCGAGATCTTCGGCGACGCGGGCAACGACGAGCTCGTCGGCGCGAACGGCCTCGTGTCGTCGCTCGCCGGCCAGGACGGCGACGACCGCCTGACGAGCGGCCGGCTCGGCTCGCGGCTCGACGGCGGCGCCGGCGCCGACGTGCTCACCGGGAGCGCACGCGAGGATGCACTGATCGGCGGGCTCGGCGACGACGCGATCGACGGCGGCGGCGGCAGGGACGTGCTCTCGTACGCCGGGCACCCGAGGCCGGTCGCCGCGAACCTCGCCACCGGGGCCGGCGGCGCGCAGGGCGAGCGCGATCGGCTCGAGCGGATCGAGGACCTCGGCGGCAGCGACGGCGACGACACGCTGACCGGCGACCGCGGGCCGAATCGGCTCGAAGGCGGGGCGGGCGACGACACCCTCGCGGGCGGAGCTGGTTCGGACTACGTCCAGGGCGGCGCGGGAGCCGATGCGCTCGCCGGCGGCGCAGGCGGCGACACGCTCGACGCCTCGTCGGCCCAGGGCGCGAACGGCTTCGTCACCGATCGCGGCCGCGACGGCCTGACCTGCGGAACCGGACGGGACCTCGTCCAGGTCGCCGGCGACGTCGTCGCGCGCGACTGCGAGGGGCTCGACGTCGGCGAGAGCGTCCCGGTGCTGCGGCCGTACCCGAGCGGGAACGGCAAGCGCCTGGCGTTCCGCCTCGGTTGCCCGTCGGAGATCCGTCGCCGCGGGCGCTGCAGCGGGAAGCTCACCCTGATCGAGGACCGCACCGGCACGACGCTGGCCGCGGGCCGGTTCGCCTTCGGCCGTCGCGGCGGGACGCTCGTCGCGCGTCTGCGCCAGGCGCCGCGCGGGCCGCTGCGGGTCCGGCTGTCGCTCACGGCGCGCCGGAGCGTCACGTGGGTCGTCACGCCCGACGGCACCGCCTGACGGCGGTCCGGCCGGGCGCCAGGTCGCTCAACCAGGTGCGGCCCCCGGCCGACGACCGGGCAGATGCGTCGTGTCGTCCTCTCCGCCGTCCTGCTGCTCCTCGCCGTCGTCCCGGACGCGCACGCCGGCGCCTTCCTGCCACCCGCGGGGAAGGTCTGGCACGGCGTGGCATCGGGCCGGTCGGTCGACGACTTCACGGCGCGGACGGGACGGGCGACCGCGGTCTGGCAGCACTGGATCCGCTGGGGCGACGGGTTCGGGTACGCGCTCGA
>CADCVT010000117.1 GCA_902806215.1 uncultured Solirubrobacteraceae bacterium
ACGCGATGTCGCGGATCGTCGAGGACACGCTCGTGCGGCGCGAGATCTCCTACCAGGTCGTCGGCGGCACGAAGTTCTACGACCGGGCCGAGATCAAGGACGCGATGGCGTACCTCAACTGGCTCGTCAACCCGCAGGACGTCATCCAGTTCAGCCGCATCGCCAACTCGCCCAAGCGCGGGATCGGGCAGACCTCGCTGTCGCGGGTGCTCTCGCACGCGGACACCATCGGCGAGACGGTGTGGGACGTGGCGTCGGAGCCCGAGAAGGTCCCAGGCTTGGGGACCGCCGCGGTCAAGGCGTTCACCCGCTTCATGACGACGATGAACGGCCTGCGCGAGAAGACCGCCGAGCGCGTGCCGGTCGGCGACCTGCTCCAGGCCGTGCTCGACGAGGTCGGCGACGTCGACGCGCTCGAGGCCGAGCGGACGATCGAGGCGCAGGGCCGGCTCGCCGACCTCCAGGCGCTCGTCGAGGCGGCACGCGAGTTCGACGCGATCGCCGAGGAGGACGAGGACACCCTCGACGGGTTCCTCCAGCAGGTCGCGCTGCAGTCCGACGCCGACACGCGGCGCGACGACGACGGCCGCGCGACGCTCATGACGCTGCACAACGCGAAGGGCCTCGAGTACCCCGTCGTGTTCATCATCGGCTGCGAGGAGGGCGTGTTCCCGCACTCGCGCGCGCTCGACGAGGGCGGCCTCGAGGAGGAGCGGCGGCTGGCCTACGTCGGCATCACCCGCGCCGAGCGGCAGCTCACGCTCACCTACGCGCGCAGGCGCAACGTGTTCGGCGCGCAGACCTTCGGGATGCGCAGCCGGTTCCTCGACGAGATCCCCGGCGATCTGACCGACGGCGACGAGCCGAAGATCCGCCACGCCGGACAACCGACGCCGGGCTCGTGGGCCTCGGCCGCGGCCGGCTACGCCGCGCGCCGCGAGGAGCAGCCGCGCGCACGTCGCGGGGGAGGCGGAGGAGGCGGAGGCTCGGACAGCGACTTCCGCATGGGCGACGACGTCGTGCACGCCGCGTTCGGCGAGGGCGTCGTCACCGGCGTCGAGCCCGGAGGGATCGTCGTCATCCGCTTCGCCGGCGACGGCACGGAGCGCAAGCTCATGGCCGAGTACGCGCCGATCACGAAACGCTGATGCCGATCTTCCGCCGCAAGCGGCCCGTCGAGTTCGAGACCCTCGAGGAGGCCGTGGCGTACTACCGCGCGCTCGGGTTCTTCGCGGGCTCCACGCTCGACGACGCCGCCCTCGCCGCCGAGATCAAGGGCGAGCACGACGAGGAGTGGGAGGGCGAGATCGAGCTCGCGCCCGGCGAGAAGGAGCTCGACCTCTTCCTGATGCTCGCCGACCCCGATCGCATGGTCGACGTCGACATGGAGGGCCAGTTCTTCTTCGAGGGCGAGGGCTTCATCGAGCTGCTGCAGGATCTCGCGCGGATCTCCCGCGGCAAGCTCGCGGTGACCGACGTCCGCGAGGAGTGGCCGGACGAAGAGCACGTCCGCGTGCACTTCACGCTCAACGGCGAGCGCCACGTGCTGGAGCCGGAGATCAACGACGACTGGCTCGACCCCGAGTTCATGTCGGCGTTCGAGGATCTCGCCGGCGGTGCCGCGAGCTTCCATGCGCTCGACAACGGGCAGGCGTTCTGGATCGTCGAGCTCACCGACGACGAGTTCGATCAGCTGCAGCGCGAACGCCGCCTGAAGTTCGCCTACTAGCCCAGGATCGGGCAGACGACGACGAGCGAGCACTCGGGCTCGGGCTCCGGCTGCGGCTGCGGCTCGTTCGACGGCGGCGGCGACGAGGACGGCGGCGGCTGCGACGAGCCTCCGCTCGGGGACGGCTCGGCGGGCGGCGGGTTCTGGGCGCCCGGCGTCGTCGAGGACGGCGGGAAGGCCGGAGTGAGCGGCACCGGCGCGCGGCGCGGGTCGCGGCCCATGAAGCGCGCGAGCGCGGCGAATCCGGGCCGGGCCTTGCCCGTCCAGTCGATCAGACCGGAGTCCCAGGTCGGCTCGGGCCGGTCGGAGTTCCAGTGGTAGAGGTAGACGCGCTTGATCCGCGAGGACAGCTTCGTCGAGAGATTCAGGACGAACGACGTGACCTTGCCGGCGTGCGTCGGGTTCTCGGGGAAGTCGGCGACCTTCGACTTGAAGTGCTTGCGGTAGACGACCCCGCCGCTCTCAGTGATCCACACGTCGCCCTTGAACGCCTTGAGCAGCTTGCGCGTGCCCGACGAGCGCAGCCGGTTGACGTCGAGGTAGTTGTGCAGCCCGAGGACGGTGATCTTCGACTTGGCCGCGCGGTCGAAGCGCTTGAGCCACTTGACCATGTTCGGCTGGTCGATCACGGCCGTGGCGAGCACGGTGCACCCGCGACACTCGGACTTGACGACGTCGAAGAGCCTTCCCGCCTCCTCGGGCTTGCGGCACGTCGGCTGCGAGCAGTGGTTGGCCTCGTTCCACGCGATGTAGTTCTTGACCCACGGGTAGCGCTTGCGGAACGCCTTGACGGCACGGCGGAACTCGGGCGGCTTGGGCAGGTAGATCCGCGTCCACCCGATGAACCCGTGTCCGAACGCGACGAGGGGCTGGACGCCGCGTCGCCGTGCGCCGTTCATCCACGCGTCGAGGTGTGCGAGCTCGGCCGGGTCGGCGGTCTTCAGCGCGGCGAACCACGGGACGACGATGCGGGCGTGCTTGACGCCCAGCCAGGCCAGCCGAGGGTCGTCGAACATCTGCGTCTTCTGGTCGCCGATGCCGACGATCGGCTTGGCGGCGGCGGCCGGAGCGGCCGTGGTTGCGAGGGCCGCGGCGCACACCAGCGCGGCAAGGAGTCCGTTCCGCAGCAGCAGCACGCCACGTGTCTTACCCGTTTCGTAGGCTGCGCGCTCCAATGGGAGCACAGCTGATTGACGGCAAGGCAGTGGCGGCGCGCGTTCGCGAGGAGGTCAAGCGCGACGTCGAGGCCTTCGTTGCCGAGGGCGGGAGCCCGCCCGGGCTCGCGACGGTGCTCATCGGCGACGACCCGGCGAGCGCGGTCTACGTCGGCGGCAAGCAGAAGGCCAGCCGCGAGGTTCGGATCGTGCCGTTCGACGAGCGCCATCCCGCTGACACGTCCAAGGAGGACGTCGTCGCGATCGTCGAGCGCCTCAACGCCGACCCCGAGGTCAGCGGGATCATCGTGCAGCTCCCGCTTCCCGGCCACCTCGACGACACCGAGATCAGCGGGCTCGTCAGCCCCGACAAGGATGTCGACGGCCTGACCTACGCCAGCGCGGGACTGCTCGCGCTCGGCCGTCCGGGCCTGCGTCCCTGCACCCCCGCCGGCGTGATGGTGCTGCTCGAGGAGGCGGGCCAGCAGCTCCAGGGCGCCGAGGCCGTCGTCATCGGCCGCTCGAACCTCTTCGGCAAGCCGATGGCCCAGCTGCTCCTGCAGGCCAACGCCACGGTCACCATCTGCCACTCGCGCACGAAGGACCTTGGTGCTGTGTGCCGCCGCGCCGACGTGCTCATCGCCGCGGTCGGCCGGGCCGAGATGGTCAAGGCCGACTGGGTCAAGCCCGGCGCCACGGTCATCGACGTCGGCATCAACCGCACCGAGAGCGGGCTCGTCGGCGACGTCGCGTTCGCCGAGGTCAGCGCGGTCGCCAGCGCGATCACGCCCGTCCCCGGCGGGGTCGGGCCGATGACCATCGCCATGCTCCTGCGCAACACGCTCGAGGCCGCGCGGTTGCAGCGATCAGCGGGTACGGTCACCGCATGAAGCTCTCGCGCCTGCGCTCGGGGGAACGTCTCGCCCTGCTGGGGGCCCTGGCCCTCTCCGTGCTCCTCGGCCTGAACTGGTTCTTCCTCTCGCAGCCGGAGGCCACGGTCGGCCAGCACGAGAGCGGGATCCGCTCGCTCGGCTGGTTCGCGACGCTGATCCTGCTCGCGACGATCGCAACGGCGCTGGCCACCGCCTACTTCACCGTCGTGTACCGGGCGGCGGGACTGCCGATCGTCTTCAGCGTGCTCACGTTCTCGTTCGGCCTGATCGCGACGCTCGTCGTGCTGCTGCGACTGCTCGTGTGGCAGCCGCACCTCGGCGTCGACGCGGGCCGCGCCGACGTCGACGTCGAGCTGTGGGGCTACCTGGGTCTCTTCGCGGTCGCGGCGATCGCCGCCGGCGGCTGGATCTCCGTCCTCGACGAGCGGACCGACAGCCCCGAGGCGCTCGAGCAGACCGAGGAGGCCCTGCGCGCCCGCGGCGACAACCCGCGCAAGCCCCCGCCGCGTACCGCCGCACCGCTGAGCGGCCCGGCCGACGCGTTGGCCGATCCGTCCAATCCGTAGGGCCCGTCGGCACAAGACACCGCCGCCGGACTCCTCGTACTCTCCGTGTCGTGATCGACCGCGACCAGGTCCTGCACGTCGCGCGCCTCGCGCGGCTGAGCCTCTCCGACGAGGAGGTCGAGCGCATGAGCGGGCAGCTGTCCGGCATCCTCGAGCACATCGAGAAGATCGGCGAGCTCGATCTCGAGGGCGTCCCGCCGACGTCGCACGTCGTCGAGGTCACGAACGCGCTGCGCGCCGACGAGCCGCGCCCGAGCTGGCCGCGCGAGCAGATCCTCGACGCGGCTCCGTCGGTCCGCGACAACGGCTTCGAAGTCCCGTCCCCGCAGGCATGAGCGCCGACGTCCTCGCGCTGACCGCCGCGCAGGCGGTCGAGAAGATCAAGGGAGGCGAGCTGTCGTCGGCCGAGGTGTTCGGCGCCTACCGCGACCGCGCCGCCGCCGACGAGCTCAACGCCTTCACGTGGGTGGCCGAGGAGACGCCGGCGAATCGGATCCCACCCACCCCCGACGCGCCGCTGGCCGGCGTGCCGGTCGCCGTCAAGGACCTCTTCTGCACCGAGGGCGTCCCGTCGCAGGCGGGCTCGAAGATCCTCGAGGGCTACCGGCCGCCCTACACGGCGACCGTGGTCCGCAGACTGCAGGACGCCGGCTCGCCGCTGCTGGGCAAGACGAACCAGGACGAGTTCGCGATGGGCTCGTCGAACGAGAACTCGGCCTACGGGCCGGTGCTCAACCCGTGGGACCGCACGCGCGTGCCGGGCGGGTCGAGCGGCGGCAGCGCCGCGGCCGTCGCCGCGGGCCTCGCGCCGTGGTCGATCGGCACCGACACCGGCGGCTCGATCCGCCAGCCCGCGGCGCTGTGCGGGATCGTCGGCATGAAGCCCACGTACGGCTCGATCAGCCGCTACGGGATGATCGCGTTCGCGAGCTCGCTCGACCAGGCCGGGCCGTTCACGCGCGACGTGACCGACTGCGCGCTGCTGCTCGGGCACATGATCGGCCAGGACGGCTGCGACTCGACGTCGCTCCAGCACCCCGAGCCGATCACGCCCCCGACGGCCGAGCGCCTCGACGGCGTGCGGATCGGCGTCCCCGAGGAGCTCAGCGGCGAGGGCATCGAGGCCGGCGTGCTGGCGAACTTCCACCAGACGCTCGAGCACTGCCGCAGCCTCGGCGCCGAGATCGAGCAGATGCGCCTGCCGCACGCCCCTCACGCGCTGAGCGCCTACTACGTGCTCGCCCCGGCCGAGGCCTCGTCGAACCTGTCGAGGTACGACGGCGTGCGCTTCGGCCTGCGCCACGACGCCGCCGACCTCGTCTCGCTCTACACCGAGACGCGCAAGGACGGCTTCGGGCCCGAGGTCAAGCGGCGGATCATGCTCGGGACGTACGCGCTGAGCGCGGGCTACTACGACGCGTACTACGGCCGCGCGCAGCAGGTCCGCACGAAGATCTCCGACGACTTCCGCGAGGCGTTCGCGAGCTTCGACTTCATCGTGACGCCGACCGCGCCGAGCGTGGCGTTCGAGCTGGGCGCCAAGACCGACGACCCGTGGGCGATGTACCTCAACGACTACTGCACCGTGCCGATGTCGCTCGCCGGGCTTCCCGCGATCTCCATCCCGAGCGGCCTGTCCGACGGCCTGCCGGTCGGCTTCCAGATCGCCGGGCCGGCGTTCAGCGAGAACCGCATCCTCGACGCGGCCCACGCGCTCGAGAAGGTCATCGCATTCGACACCTCCACCGCGCGCGCATGACCGAGTGGGAACCCGTCATCGGCCTCGAGATCCACGTCCAGCTCGGGACGCGGACGAAGATGTTCTGCTCGTGCGAGCTGTCGTTCGGCGAGGAGCCCAACACGCGCACGTGCCCGGTGTGCCTCGGCCTGCCGGGGACGCTCCCGGTGGTCAACGCGAAGGCGATCCACTACGGGCTGATGATGGGGATGGCGCTGGGATCAGAGCTCGCCGACCGCTCGATCTTCCACCGCAAGAACTACTTCTATCCCGACCTGCCCAAGGGCTACCAGATCAGCCAGTTCGACGAACCGCTGTGCCGCGGCGGGCACCTCGGCGACGTGCGCATCCACCGCATCCACCTCGAGGAGGACGCGGCGAAGCTCATCCACGCCGGCGGCAGCGGCCGCATCCATGGCTCGGACGCGAGCGTCGTCGACTTCAACCGCGGCGGC
>CADCVT010000118.1 GCA_902806215.1 uncultured Solirubrobacteraceae bacterium
GAGGCGGCTGGCGTCCTCGTTGATCTCGGCGATCTCGCCGCTGAAGTCCGACAGGGGGCCGGAGATGACCTTGACGGTCTCGCCGATCGAGTAGCTGGTCTTCTTGCGCTCGCGGACGGCGACCTCGCGGTGCAGCAGTCGATCGACCTCGGCCTGCGTGAGCGGGACCGGCTCGTTCGACGCGCCGACGAAGCCGGTGACGCCGGGCGTGTTCTTGACCACGACCCAGGAGTCCTCGTTGAGGTCCATGTTCACGAGCACGTAGCCCGGCATGGTCCGCTTCTCGACCTGGATCTTCTGGCCGTCCTTCATCTCCGAGGTGGTCTCGGTGGGGACGACGACCTGCTTGACCGCGCGCTTCTGGCCCATCGTGGCCACGCGGTGCTCGAGGTTCTGCTTGACCTTGTTCTCGTGGCCCGAGTAGGTGTTGACGACGTACCAGCGGAACATTTGGTGAAGGGTCCTTGCAGTCCTAGAGGATGAGTTCGACGATCTCGTTCGCGAGGTAGTCCGCGAATCCGAGAAAAGCGCCGGCGATGAGGACGAAGCCCAGGACGACTGCGGTGGCCTGGCCGACCTGCTTGCGGTCGGGCCACTCGACGCGCTGGAGCTCGGCCCAGGACGCCTTGACGAAGCCAGGGAAGCGACCGATGCCGCGGCCGCCGGCCGCTGCGTGCTCGCCACCGGGACGGGGTGCCGGCACGCCCGCCGGCTGAGGGGAGTCGTCGTCGACGGGAGGGAGGCCGTTGCCGCCGTCGTCGTCGCCGCCTTCGCCGAGCGCGGCCCGGGCGGCCGCGTTCGGGTCCTCCTCGGGCTCGCCGCCGGCACCGTCGACGATGGCCGCCTCGAACTGGTCGACCTCACCGCCGTGCTCCCAGGGACCCGGGACGTTCTAGCGGTGCAGGTGGTCGGGCTCGGGCAGCGCGTCGCCGCCCTCGTCCGGGGTGCGCTGGTCGCGGTCGCGGTCGCGGGAAGGCGGCTGCGGTGCCTGGCGCTGCTTGCGCTGCTTCGCTCGTTGACGGTCGCGGGCCACGTCCGACTAGCCCCCTACCGGGTCTCCTTGTGCGGAGTATGGCCCCGGCACCACTTGCAGAACTTGCGCAGCGCGATGCGATCGGGGTTGTTCCGCTTGGACTTCTTGGTCATGTAGTTGCGGCGCTTGCACTCCTCGCAGGCGAGGGTCACGCCGATGCGCACGTCTCCGCGGGCCATGTGGCAGCTCCGAGTCGGGCTCAGTCGTAGAAACGACCCGCCGGTCGGCAGGTCGGATGCTGGAGTGTAGCGCCCTTGACCGTCCGGACCCTTGCCCAGCGCCGCCCCAACGCCGCCGCGTTCGCAGGGGTGTTCTCGGCCACGTTGCTCTGCTTCCTCGCCGTCGGCGCGGTCCTCCCCGTACTGCCGCGGTACGTGGTCGGTCCGCTGGGCGGCAGCGACCTCGAGGCGGGCATCGTCACCGGTGCCTTCGCGTTCGCCGCGATCGTCGGCCGGCCGATCGGCGGGCGCATCGCCCACCGGCGCGGCCGGAGGCCCATCGTGGTCGCCGGGCCGATCATCGCGGGCGCCGCGGGAGCGATGTACTTCCTGCCGTTCGGGGTGGCCGGCCTGGTGCTCGCGCGCCTCGTGCTCGGGTGGGGCGACGGATGGGTCTTCACGGCCGGCCTGGCGTGGACGGTCGACCTCGCGCCCGAGGAGCGTCGGGGCCGCGCGATCGCCTGGTACGGGTTGGCGGTCTGGGGCGGGCTGTCGGTCGGGCCACTCGTCGGCGAGGGCCTGCTGGCGATCGGCGGCTACGACGCGGTGTGGGCGTTCGCCGCGGCGTCGCCGTTGGTCGGCGCCCTCGTCGCGCGCGTGGTGCCCGACCGACGCAGCGTCTCGGTCGCGGACGGAGTCCGGCGGCCGCTGCTGCCTCGCGCCGCGCTGCGCCCCGGGGCGGCGCTCTTCCTCGCCAACGTCGGCTACGCGACGCTCGCCGGCTTCGTCGTCCTGCACCTCGAGGACCAGGGCGTCGGCGGCGGCACGCTCGTCTTCACCGCGTGCGCGGTCACCGTGGTCGGCGCGCGGCTGCTGCTCGCCTGGCTGCCCGACCGGGTCGGCCCGCGGCGCTGCGCGATCGGATGCGCGATCGCGCAAGCGATCGGCCTCGGGCTGATCGCGTCGGCGCACGGCCTGCCGCTGGCTATCGCCGGCGCCGTCGCGATGGGCACCGGCTTCTCGCTGTCGTTCCCGTCGCTCGCGCTGCTCGTCGTCGATCGCGTCGAGGAACGCGACCGGGGCGCCGCGATGGGCGGCTTCAGCTCGTTCTTCGACCTCGGGGTCGGGATCGGCGCTCCCGCCGCCGGCGCGATCAGCGCGGCGGCGGGCTATGCGACGGCGTTCTGGGTCGCGGCGGGGTTCGCCGCGGTCGGGGCCGTGGTGGCCGCGACGACCGGCCGTGGAGCTAGCCGGTCCCCTTCGTGACCTTCTCGAGGTCGACGACGAAGACGAGCGTCTCGTTCGGCGGGATGGTGGGAGGCGAGCCGGCCTCGCCGTAGCCCATGTCGGGCGGGATGACGAGCTTGCGGCGGCCGCCCACCTTCATGCCGGCGACGCCCTCGTCCCAGCCGGGGATGACCTGGCCGGCGCCGAGGGTGAACTCGAACGGCTCACCGCGGTTCCACGACGCGTCGAACTCCGCGCCGTTGGAGAAGTTGACGCCGACGTACTGGACGGTGACGTTGTCGCCCGCCTTCGCGGTCGCGCCCTTGCCCTTGACGACGTCCTCCTTCTCGAGCTTCGTCGGCGGCTCGCCGCTGGGCTGGGCGATCGCCGGCTTCTCCTTGAGGTCCGTGGAGATCTTCGAGTCGGCGGCGGGGGCCGACTCCTCCTCGGTGGCGGTCTCGGTGGGCGCGGCGGCCTCGGTCGACTCGGTGCCGGTCGACGCGGAGTCGCCGCCGTTGTCGTCGTCGTCGCCGCAGGCGGCGAGCGCGAGGCTCATGGCGGCCAGGAGGGCCAGGAGGAGGTGTCGAAGCGAGGGCATGGCGGCGGAGGGTAGTGGCCGCTCAGCCCGTTGCGCTCCAGAGCCGGTGCGTCGCGTAGGAGCGAAACGGGCGCCACGCCTCGCCGCGGCGCTCGATCTCCTTCGGCTTGAGGTTCAGCGCGCGGCGGACGACGAGGTCGGTGGCGAGCAGCACGTCGGGGTCGCCGGTGCGCATGCGGACGTAGTCGCGCGTCCACGGGCCGACGCCCTTGATCTCGTCGAACGGCTCGCCGCTGGCGAGGGCGATCAGCGCGTTCGCGCGGTGGCGCGGCATGGGCAGTTGCGACGGGTCCGCGTTTGCCAGGCCGTTCTTGTCCGGGAAGAGCCCCTGCTCGTGCATGCGGCCGAGGATCGTGCGCGTGCCCGCGACGGAGATCTGCTGGCCGACGATCGCTCTGACCTTCGTCTCGTACTCGTCGAAGACGCCAGGTGATCGCATGCCGGGCCGCGTCGGGAGCAGTGGCTCGTCGGCGAGTGCGTTCTCGATCGCCTGCGGCTCGGCGTCGAGGTCGAGCATGCGCCGTGCACGCCGGACGCGGTCGGCGATGTCGCCGCTTGCCGTGACCGATCCGCCCTGAGGGTCGATCGTCAGCTCGAACCCGGAGCGGCGGTAGGTCTCGCCTTCCATCGTCTCGAGCCCCGGGACCGTGCGGGCTACGAAGAACGCCGCGAGGTGCGCCCAGTCGAACGGCTGCTTCGCGTCGAGACGCACGGTCATCTCGCCGCGCTTGTGCTCCGCGTACCGCGCGCGGATGCAGGTGCCGCAGGGACGGAAGCCCGCCGCGAGCGCGGTCGCCTCGTCGGCGAAGAACACGCGGTGCTGCACGTACTTCCCGCGGGCGATCCAGCTCAGTGCGCCGGGGCAGTCGAGGCGTCCGTAGACCTTGCTGGTGCGGTGGCCGCCGAGCGTCCCCGGCGTGCTCGAGGGTCGCGCGACCCCGTCGGCGCCGACGAGGGTGTACGACCGGCCGGGTCGATGAGTTCCTGCGGTCCGGGCCGTCATGGGGCGACACTGTCCGTTCGCACTGGAGGAAGCCCATCATGAGTTCGCCGAGCGGGTCGTCCGCATCCGTCCTGTCCATGTCGATGTCCCTCGACGGGTTCGTCGCCGGGCCGAACGCGGGGCCGGGCAACGGGCTCGGAGACCGCGGGGAGCGCCTGCACGAGTGGCTGTTGAGCGGCGGGGACGCCGACGAGGGGCGAGGCGTTCCCGGGCTCGTGTCGGGCGGCGTCAACGGCCGGATCATCTCGGGCTTCATGGCGACCGGAGCGGTGGTGGCTGGCCGCGGGACGTTCGAGCCGGCCCGTGGCTGGGGCGGCGACCACCACGACGGGGTGCCGATCTTCATCCTCAGCCGGCACGAGCCCGCGGCGCCGTTCGCGCAGATGCCGCTGGTCACGTACGGCGACGACATCGCGGCGCTCATGGCCCGGGCCAAGGACGCCGCCGGCGAGCGCGACGTGCTCGTCCACGGCGCCGGGACCGCGCAGCGTGCCCTGGCCGCGGGAGTCCTCGACGAGCTCGAGATCCACCTCGTCCCGGTCCTCCTCGGCGAAGGACGCCGGCTGTTCGAGCACCTCGCGAGCGAGCACATCGAGCTCGAGCGCGTGCGGGCCCTCGAGGGAGAGGACGGGGTCACGCACCTGCGCTACCGGGTCCGGCGCTGAGCCGCGTCCGAACGGAGCGCCGTCGCGCCCGCCGTGCTGGTGGTCAGCTGAGGGTGACCGGGTCACTCAAGGGGCAACGTCTCACGGCCGAGGATCGTGAGGTGTCCCGGTTCGCACTCGTCGCTCTTCTGCTCGGTCTCCTCCTCCCCGCCTTCGCCGTCGCCGCCGCCGACGACCCGTGCTCGCCGGGCCGCAGCGGCGAGTCCTGCGGGCCGGGCAACGGCCGCAAGACGCCGGGAGGCGGCGACAAGGTCAGCCACAAGGGCTGGCCCGCGATCACGGGGATCCTCTGGAAGGTCACCGCCGACGACCGCTCGGCCCGTTCCAAGACCGGCGGCCCCTTGAACGACGAGCTCCTCGGCCATCACGGCTCGGACCGCATCGACGGAGGCCCCGGCCACGACGTCCTCTGGGGCGACTGGGACCCGCGGAACAACAACGGGTCCCAGCGAGACGTCCTCCGAGGAGGAGCCGGAAACGACTGGCTCTACCCCAGCCACGGCCGGACCCGAGTCCAGGGAGGCCCCGGCAACGACCGCGTCTGGGCGTTCTACGGCCGAGGGACGATCGACTGCGGCCCGGGCAGAGACCAGATCCGCATCCGCATGAACCAAGCCTTCAGGCACAAGAACTGCGAGACGATCCGCCACTTCTGCGCGCACGGCTCCAACAGAGACGGAACCTGCCGGAAGCCCGGAGCGCGCCGGCGCTAGCCGGCCGACCCGGCGCACGGCGCGGCGTCGCGGAGGTACCTTCCGCCTCGATGCCGCGCCTCCGGATCGTCCTGTCGCTGCTCGCTGCCTGCCTCGTCGCGACAGCCGCAGCTACCCCCGCCCATGCGCACCCCGGCGAGGAGCGCGACCGCCTGCGCCTCTACGACGACGGCGGCGTCATGGCTCGCGCCGCCCAGGCGCCCTCGGCCGCAGCCACCCCCCGCGCCGACTGCGGGCCCGGCTCGCGGAAGGAGACCGACATCCAGGGCCGGGTGCCGGCGGGCTCGGACCAAGGCTTCATCTGCAACATGACGCAGGTCGGCGAGGACGGCGCGACCGGCGGCTACAAGGCGCTGCGCTTCGTCGACAAGGCCGGCCGCGAGTGCGCGTACTACGACACCACGCTGCTCTTCCCGCTCAACGCGCTGTCCCTCAGCGAGGGCATGACCGGCGTCGCGGTGCTCGACATGAGCAACCCCGCCAAGCCCGTCCGCACGACGACGCTGAGCACGCCGGCGATGCAGACGCCGCACGAGTCGGTGAACCTCAACCAGAAGCGCGGGCTGCTCGCCGCGGTCACCGGCAACCCCGCGTTCTATCCCGGGATCGTCGACATCTACGACCTCAACGAGGACTGCCGCAAGCCCGTCCTCCAGTCGAGCCTGCCGGTCGGGGTGCTCGGCCACGAGAGCGGCTTCGCGCCCGACGGCAACACGTTCTACACGACGTCGATCGGCAGCGGACAGGTCACCGCGCTCGACGTCAGCGACCCGAAGGCGCCCAAGATCCTCACCGTCTTCGAGTCGAACTCCCACGGGCTGACGGTGGGCGACGACGGCAACCGCGCGTACATCGCGGCGAGCCAGGGCCTCGTCATCCTCGACACGAGCGAGATCCAGCAGCGCAAGCCGAACCCGAAGGTGCGCGAGGTCAGCCGCCTGGCATGGCCGGAGCTGACGATCCCGCAGATCGCGATCCCGGTGAAGATCGGCGGCAAGCCGTACGTCGTCGAGGTCGACGAGTTCTCGCAGGACCGGCAAGGCAGCACGACAGGCAACGGAGAGGTGGTCGGCGCCGCGCGCATCATCGACATCTCCGACGAGACCAAGCCGCGCGTCGTCTCGAACATCCGGCTCGAGGTCAACCAGCCCGAGAACCGCGCGAAGATCGCGAAGGATCCCGGCACCCAGAGCCCGGTGCAGGGCTATGCCGGCCACTACTGCAACGTGCCCAGGCGCGATGAGCCGGGCATCTTCGCCTGCTCGTTCATCCTCTCGGGTCTGCGGGTGTTCGACATCCGCGATGCGCTGAAGCCGAAGGAGATCGCGTACTTCGTCGCGCCGCCCGCGCCCAGCCCCGGCACGGGCGAGAAGACGAACTACGCGATGTCACAGCCGACGTTCGTGCCCGAGCGCGACGAGATCTGGTACACGGACGGCAACAGCGGCTTCTACGCGCTGCGCCTCGCCAAGACGGCGTCGTCGATGGCGGACAAGCCGGCCGCCGGTTCGCCGACGACCTTGCCGAGCGCACGATCGTGCGCGAGCCGCCGCAACTTCCGGATTCGCCTGCGCCGCGGTCTCGTCAGCGCCCGCGTCACGGTCAACGCCAAGCGCGTGCGCGTCATCCGCGGCAAGCGGCTGCGCGCTCCCGTGGACCTGCGCGGCCTGCCGCGCGGGCGCTTCACCGTCCGCGTGACCGGGCGCCTGCGCAACGGCCGGACCATCACCGCGCGGCGGGCCTACCGGACCTGCGTGCAGAGCTAGGCCGCGATCGCGGCACGCAGCGCGCCGGGCACCGAGAAGATGTCGGCCGGCTTGTGGACGAAGCCGCGCGCGCCGAGGCGCTTCGTCTCGGCGGCGGCCTCCTCGGGCGCGGCGGTCGAGAGGACGACCACCTCGGAGCCCGGGACGAGCTCGCGCAGCATGGGCAGCGCGGTCATGCCGTCCATGCCGGGCATGTTGAGATCGAGCACGATGTAGTCGGGCTGGAGCTGCTCGGCGAGCGCGAGGCACTCGCGCCCGTCGCCGGCCTCGCCGACCACCTCCATGCCCTCGGGCTCGAGGACGGCGCGCAGCAGGAACCGGTAGTTCGGCTCGTCGTCGCAGAGGATGATCCGGCAGCTCACAGGGCGACCGTCCCACACTGGACGTTGCAGAAGCAATGGACCATCCGGCCAACTGGCGCGCTCGCGGTCACGCGTTCCCGTGTGCGGTGGCGGATCCGCCGTCGGTCGGAGGCCCGCCGTCGGGCTGCGGCTGGGGTTCGGGAGCAGGAGCGGGTGCGGGCTCGGGAGCCG
This sequence comes from uncultured Solirubrobacteraceae bacterium, assembly GCA_902806215.1. GTDB lineage: Bacteria > Actinomycetota > Thermoleophilia > Solirubrobacterales > Solirubrobacteraceae > CADCVT01. Next base: position 7,697 of record CADCVT010000118.1, read on the forward strand.
GCGCGGGCTCGGGCTCGGGCTCGGGCTCGGGGGCCGGGTCGACCGGCTCGGTGGCGCCGTCGACCGTCTCGGGCTCCGGCTCGTCCGCCGGCCCGGTGATCTCGTCGCCGGCCGGCGCCTCACGCGCGGGCTTCTCCTTCTTCTTCGGCGCGGGCTGCGCCTGCTGAGCGGGCGGCGCTGCCGCCGGAGCAGCGGCCGGCGCGGCGGCGGGCGCCGCGGCCGGTGCCGCCTGCGCCGCGGCGGGACGCTTGCGCTTCTTCTTCTTGGCGGCGGGCTTCTTCTTCTTCTTCGGCTTCTCGGC
>CADCVT010000119.1 GCA_902806215.1 uncultured Solirubrobacteraceae bacterium
GAGCCGTCCTCCGACGCCCCGCTGCGGGTGACGTAGCGGTTGCAGAAGCGCAGCGGAGCCTTTCGCTCGCGGAACTGGATCCGCGCGCACATCTCGCCGGTCTGGCGCGCCGGGGCGCCGCCGCCGAGGATGGTCGCCGCTGCCTGGGCGACCGCCCCCGCGCCGACGAACGACAGCGACGACGTGCCCGTGGGCAGATCGAGCGCGTTCTCGTCGGCGATCTCGGTCGTGATGACCCGCGTGCGGCCCGTGTCCTGGTCGGTCGCCGTGACCTTCAGCGGGAACCGGGCGGGCAGGATCCCGAGCGTGCCGGCGACGGCGCTGAGCCCGTCGCCGCTGAGGATCCCGACGTTGTGGCCGGGCACCGCGAGCTTGTAGGTCGACGCGCCCTCGACGGCCACCGGGTTGTTGACGATCGTGTAGACGTAGGCGTCCTGGAGGAAGAGCGAGCGACGCCCGGCGGAATCGAGCGGATGCCCGAACGCCCAGACCTTCCGGTCGTCGACGTACGCGACCGTGCCGACGGCGCCGGCAGTGATGTCGCCGCTGGCGTAGCCGGCGGCCATGGCCGATCCGGGCCGCAGCTGCTGGAACGGGAACGTCGAGGCCACGGGACGCCCGGGCGCGGCGTAGAGCACGCGCTTGGCCTTGGCCGCCGCGCGCGTGAACACGCTCGCGACGCGCGGAGACAATCCGCCCATGCTCAGCGGAGCCGACAGCCGGCGTGCCGCGCGCGCGGGCGTCTGCGACGCGGGCCGCGTGCCGGTCGGCGGCTCGACCGGCTGGCCGAGGATCGCCTCGATCGGCGTCGCCAGCGCCAGGCTGCCGCCGTACTCGCCGACGCTCTCGGAGATCGCGCCGGCGTTGCGGCCGTCGCAGTAGATCGGCGAGCCGGAGAACCCGGGGCCGACGCCGGTGCGGTCGACGGCCGGACCCGAGAAGCGGAAGAGGATCCGAGGGCTGTCCGCGGCGGTGTCGCCGCTGACGATGTCGACCACCTCGGCCTCGAACGTCGAGATGTCGACGCCCTGGATGACCGACCGGGCCTCGCACTTCATGCCGCGCTTGACCTCGCCGAGGGGCATGATCGGATCGCCCGCGGCATGCGCGGGAGCGGCAACGGCAAGAGCCGCGGCGAAGACGACGAACGCGATCCTCACCGCGTGCTCAACCAGTCCAGGTGCTCGACGATGCGATGAGAGTCGCAGATCGCTTCGCCACTCAGCACCAGGAGGGGCACGCGGTCCTGTCCGCTGAGGGTCTTGACCTCGCCCCGCTCACGCCCGCGCCACGGCACGCGGACCTGCTCGTGCTCGAGGCCGTCGCGCCGCAGCCTGCGGGCGACGCGCCCGCATGGGCACAGGAAGTTCGTGGGTGTCCGGCAGCGGTACAGGGTCACGGCGTGATCCGATCGACGGCGTCCTCGACGCGGCGAGCGGCAAAGCCTGCCAGGCGAAGCGCGATGGGCTGCCCGGTTCCCGGGTGCGCGAGGCCGTTCGTGCCATGTTCGCGGTACCAGGCGACCGTGCGCTCGAGCGTGTCCTCGTGGTGCGAGGGCTTCCAACCAAGCTCGCGCTTGGCCTTCGTCGAGCGGAACGCCCACCACTGGCCCATCGCGCGGATCTCGGTCTGCGTGACGTTCGGCATGCCGGGCAGGCTCTCCGAGGCGCGGGCCATCGCCATCGCCGCGGGCAGCGGCAGCTTGAGCGACGGCGGCGCGACGCCGCTGATGCGCCCGAGGTCGGCGAAGAGCCGGTCGAGCGTGAAGTTCCGGTTGCCGAGGATGTAGCGCTCCCCCGGCTGACCGCGCTCGTCGGCGAGCAGGTGCCCGCGCGCGACGTCCTCGGCGTCGACGATGTTGAGCGCACCGTCCACGTACGCGGGGATCTGGCGCCGCAGGAACCGCAGGACGAGCTCGGTCGACGAGCGGTAGAGGTCGCCCGCCCCGAAGACGTGCGCCGGGCAGACGATGATGACCCGCAGTCCGTGGGCGGCGACGCGGAGCGCCTCGGCCTCGGCCTCGCGCTTGGCGTGCACGTACGGCACCGCCAGGCCGCCGGCGCTGAACGGCTGGCGCTCGTCGGCGGTCGAGCCCCACGGCGCCGGGCCGATCGCCGCGACGCTCGAGGTGTGGACGACCTGCTCGACGCCGCAGCGCAGCGCCTCCTCGAGCACGGTCCGCGTCCCGACGACGTTCACCCGGAACTGCTGCTCGCGCGTGGCCCGCAGCGACGTCAGCCCGGCGACGTGGAAGACGCGGTCGACCCCGCGCAGCGCCCGGCGCACCGAGCGGCGGTCGAGGATGTCGGCCTTCACCCGCTCGACGTCGAGCGCCTCGAGGTTGTCGAGCTTCGAGCGGTCGCGGACCGTCACCCGGACACGGTCACCCCGCTCGGTGAGCAGGCGCGCGACGTGCGAGCCGACGAGCCCCGACGCTCCCGTGACGAGGACCGTTGGCACCGGCGGAGTGTAGGCGCGAATCGGTAGGGTCCCCGAGATGCCGGTCGCGGTGGTCTCCGACACGACGCACTACCTGCCGGAGCAGGTGGTCGCCGACTCCCAGATCCACCTCGTCTCGCTGTACGTGAAGTTCGGCGAGACGCTCCAGCGCGAGAGCGACATGACCGACATGGCCGGCTTCTACGAGCGCATGCGGACCGCGAAGGACCTCCCGACGACGTCGCAGCCATCGGTCGGCGACTTCCTCGAGGTCTACGAGCCGCTGCTCGAGGCCGGCGACGACATCGTCTCGATCCACCTGAGCGCCGGGATCTCCGGCACGTACGACAGCGCGCTCCAGGCCAAGCAGTCGCTCGAGGAGCGCGGCCTGAGCGGCCGCATCGAGGTCATCGACTCGACCACGACCTGCGGCGGCCTCGGCGGCGTCGCGATGGCCGCGGCGGCCAGGGCCAGGTCCGGCGGCGGGCTCAACGAGGTGGTCGCCCACGCCCGCAAGGCGCGCGAGCACTTCAAGCTCTGGTTCGCCGTCGACACGCTCGAGTACCTCAAGCGCGGCGGGCGCATCGGCCCCGCCCAGGCGTGGCTCGGCGGCGCGCTGAAGATCAAGCCGATCCTCTCGATCGAGTCGGAGATCACGCCGATCGAGCGCGTCCGCACGAGCGGCAAGGCCTTCGACCGGATGGTCGACTACCTGCGCGCACGGGCCGGCGATGGCGCCGACGGGTGGATCGTGCAGCACATCCGCGCCGAGGACCAGGCCGAACGGCTCGTCGAGGCGGGTCGCGAGATCTTTGGGTCCGAGCCGATCTTCGTCTCGGAGATCGGGCCGGTCATCGGCGCGCACGTCGGCCCGGGGCTGCTCGGCGTCGGCGGCCTGCCCGCCTCGTACCTGCGCTGACCTAGGAATCAGGGCGTCGCGGTCGAAGACCGCCGGGTGCGCTCCGTCTCCGTCCCGCGACTGGCCTTCCAGGCGATCTCCGTCCTCGTCGCGGTCGCGATCTCGCTCTACCTGATCTACCTGCTGCGCCAGCCCATCGGCTGGGTGCTGCTCGCGGGCTTCCTCGCGCTTGCGCTCGCTTCCCCCGTGAACTTCCTCGCCGGGCGCATGAAGCGCGGGTTCGCGATCACCATCGTCTACCTCGGCCTGCTTGCGATCCCGATCATCCTGGGCGCGATCATCGTCCCGCCGATCGTCAACGGCGTCGAGGAGCTCGCCCAGGACGCGCCGCGCTACGTCGCCGACCTGCAGGAGTTCGTCAACGAGAACGAGCGCCTGCGCGAGCTCGACGCCGACTACGACATCACCGGGCGCCTCCAGGAGGAGGCCGAGACGCTGCCTGCGCGCGTGGGCGACGCCGCGAGCATCCTCGGCGACATCGGCATCGGCCTCGTCAACTCGATCTTCGCGCTCGTGACGATCCTCGTCCTGACCGCGTTCATCCTCGGCAGCGGGCCGCGCTGGCGCTCGGGCTTCCTCGCGCTGCAGCCCGAGCACCGCCGCGCTCGGCTGGATCGCGTGATGGGCCGCATCGGCAAGGCCGTCTCGGGCTACGTCGCCGGCGCGGGGCTGATCGCGCTGATCGCCGGCACGACCTCGTTCATCGTGATGATGATCCTCGGCGTGCCGTTCGCGGCCCCGCTGGCCGTGTTCGCGGGCTTCATGTCGCTCATCCCGCTCATCGGCGCGACGATCGCCGCGGTCGTCATCGGCCTGGTCACGCTGTTCAACGACTTCCCGACCGACACGATCATCTGGACGGTCTGGGCGATCATCTACCAGCAGCTCGAGAACAACCTCGTGCAGCCGCAGATCCAGAAGCGCACGGTCGACGTGCAGCCGTTCATCGTCCTCACCGCGGTGCTGTTCGGCTCGGCGCTGCTCGGGGTCCTGGGAGCGCTCGTCGCGATCCCGATCGCGGCGTCGATCCAGATCAGCATCCGCGAGTGGTGGCACTGGCGCCGCGAGGAGCGCGAGCGTCTCGACGAGACGCCCGAGCCTCCACCGTTGATGCCTCCAGCAACGGCTTAGAGCCGGCCCGGGCCATTTGCCTCTGGCAAATGGCCCAACGCTAGATCGCCCCCTGGGGCGATCTAGCGCCGCTTGCCGCGGCGCAGGATGCCGGTCACGCCGGCGATCCCTCCGCCGATCACGAAGCCGGCGACGGCCGCTCCGATCAGGACCTTCTGCTGGTTGGCGACGACCTGCGAGCGCCAGTCGGTCGCGCGCTGCACGTCGCCGCGCAGCCGCTGGACGGCGTCGCCCAGCTCGCGGCGGTGCTGTTCGATGTCGCGCCGGATCTCCTCCGGCGTGCGTGCTCCAGCGGCCATCTAGTCCTTCACCGTGTCTCGGATGAGCTTGGCCTCTTCGATCGCCATGTCCGGCGTCGGAGGGCTTCCCTTCTTGATCCAGCGCATGCCGATGAGGCCGGCGATCGCCGCAAGCACGAAGAAGAGGATGGCGACCACGAGGAACCCGGCCCAGGTCGTCTCGAAGACCTCCACGGCCAGGAACCAGGCGAGGAAGTGCAGGAGGAACTGGAAGCCGATGAGGGCGAAGACGCCGGCGGCCGCGGCGACGGCCGCGCCCTTGCCGAGCGAGGTCGCCTTGCGGGTGACCTCGGCCTTCGCGAGCTCGATCTCCTCGCGGACGAGGAGCGATGCCTTCTCGCTGATCTCAGCGACCGTGTGACCGATCGACTGAGCGCGGTTCTTGTCTGGGTCAGCGGCCAAGTTTCTTCAGTATCCAGGCGAAGATGAAGCCACCGGCGAAGGCCCCGGCGACGAGCGCCTCGGGCTTCTCGGTGACCGGGATGCCGCCGTCGGGCAGGGCCGATCCGGCGGGATGGGACTTGGTCTGCTGGTCGTGCGAGACCGTCGGGGTCGGCTCGGCCGGGCCCGCGCTGGGGCCTGACGTCGTGGCGTCGTCGATCGACACCGAGCCTGCGTTGCTGCTGTCCGCGCTCACTCCGGGGGGTCTTCCCCGTAGATCTTGCGATATGCGATGGCGGCCGCGCGGGCCGTGGCCATGCTCGCCAGGGCACCGAAGCCTGCGAGCAGGCCGGACCAGACGAGGCGCTTGAGAAGGTCGTTGTCCATGGAGGGCGGCGAGTTTGTCAGATCGGGGACGTCGTCGGTGCCTCGAGGCCCCCGCAGATCGTCTCGACCACGAACGTCTTGGCCTGCTCGAACTCCATGTCGCCCTGCGGCAGCACGTCGAAGATCCACCCGGTGAGGACCTGCTCGATGGCGCCGTAGAACGCCATCGCGGCGAATCGCGGGGTGACGTGGTCGCGGAAGCGGCCGCTCTGCTGGCCGGCCTCGACGATGTCGGCGATGAGGTCGAACGCCTCGCGGATCTTGTCGAGGTGCTTGCGCCCGAACGAGTTCGCCGCCCGGGTGACCTCGACGATGATCACCTTCATCAGGTCGGGGTCGTGGCGGTAGGAGTCGACGATGAACCCGGTGATCGCGTAGAGCTTGTCGCGGGGATCGAGGTCGCCCGCGTCGACCTCGGAGATCGCCTGCAGCAGCACGTTCCAGCGGTCGAGGAAGAGCGTGTCGAGCACCTCGTCCTTCGAGCGGAAGTAGTGGTACATCAGCCCGTAGGCGACGCCGGCCTCGTCGGCGATGTCGCTCACGCGCGCGGCGTTGAACCCGCGCTCGGCGAACACGCGGACGGCCGCGTCGAGGATGACGCGGCGCTTCTCGTCGGCGGACATGCGCACCATCTAGGCGTGCACCTCCGGGCGGCGGTTGGCCAGGGCGGGGAGCTTCTTGCGGATGGCGTGCAGCTCGTCGAGGTCGAGGTCGGCGGTCAGGTGGGTCTCGCCCTCCTCGCCGGCCTGGGCGAGGACGACACCCCACGGGTCGACGATCATGCTGCGCCCGCCGGACCGCATGCCGTTGTCGTGCTCGCCCGCCTGATTGGGAGCGACGATGAACGCCTGCTGCTCGATCGCCCGCGCTCGGACGAGCACGTCCCAGTGGTCGCGCGTCGTCGCGAGCGTGAAGGCGCTCGGCAGCGTGAAGACGTGCGCGTCGAGCGCCTCGAACAGGCCGGGGAAGCGCAGGTCGTAACAGACGGTCAGCCCGATGTCGGCCCCGCGCGCGTGCGTGAGCACGGGCGTGTCCCCCGGCTCGTCGGTGGCCGACTCGCGGTACTCGCGCCCGCCGACCTCGACGTCGAAGAGGTGCATCTTCACGTAGCTCGCCTTGACCTCGCCGTCTGGGCCGACGTGGAGCGAGGTGTTGCGGATGCGGTCCGCGTCGCCGTGCGTGGCGATCGAGCCGGCGACGAGGTCGATGCCGAGCTCCTTGGCGGTCCGTTGCGCCCACGCGATCGCCTCTGGCGCGCGGTCGGCGGCGGCGCTCATCGTCTCGGCCGAGCCGTAGCCCGACCACTTCTCGGGGAGCACGACCAGCTCGGCGCCGTCCTGGGCCGCCGCGCGCGTCAGGCGGTCCGCCGTCTCGACGTTGCGGTCGAAATCGGCAGACGAGGTCAGCTGAACGGCCCCTGCGCGCATGGGCGCCCAAGGTATCTCGTCCGATCAGCGACGCAGCGTGACCGCGCGCGAGACCGCGCTGCGGTTCCCCGCGGCATCGACGCAGGCGCCCGTGAGCCGGGCGGCCACCCGCCGCACCCGCCGTAGCCGCACAGCAGCCGCCCTCGTCGGCCGGACCCGCACGGTCTGGGGGCCCGGGGCGCAGCGCGGTCTTGATCGTCCCGAGGCGAGCGGGGAGCCGCAGCCGGCGGGCCGTCGCGGCGGGGACGGTCAGCGTCGCGTCGAGGGAGCACAGCTCACCACTCGTGAACCGGAAGGCGACGCCGTCTTGAAGGACCGCGCGCACACGCTGACGGACGGGCCCACTGCCGCCGATCGCCGGACTCGTCGTGTCACGCGGGGCGGGCGGTGCGGGTGCCGGCGGAGGCGCAGACGTCGTGACCGTCGTCGTCGTGGGCTGCGTCGTCGTGGTCGGCGGCGGCTCCTCATCGCCGGACTCCTCCGGCCCGAGCTGCCCCTCGCCCGGGATGGTCACCGTCAGCGTCGCGGGCTGCGCGACGTAGGCGCCCAGGCCGGTGGGGCTCTGAAGCGTGACGGTGAACGTCTCGGCACCCTCGAGGGTCCGGTCCTGCTTGATGGGCACCTCGATGACCCGCGCGCTCTTGTCGCCTGGGGGCCAGGAGAACGAGCCACCGGTCGACTGGTAGTCCACGTCGTCGGTCGCCGTCCCCTGCGCCGTCGCGAAGACGACGTCGACCTGGTTGTCGTCGTTGCCGAGCCGGTTGACGACGAGCGTCGCGGTCCCGCCCTCCACGCCGCGCGCGTTCGCGATGCTCTCGACGGCGAAGCGCATCGTCGCGGGCCGGAAGACGGCCAGGCCGAGGAACGGGGTCATCCCGTTGCCGATGGTTCCGAGGTTGGTGGCGGCGCCCGTGGCCGGGTCGATCGAGTAGAGCCTGCTCTGGTTCGGGCGGTCGTGATCGTCGCCAGCAGGGTGCCTGACGGCGTGATCTCGAAGCCGATGTTCTGGTTGACGTTCGTCCCGATGCCGAGCGAGCCGACCTCCGTGAGGACCCCGGTGTTGGGGGACGGGTTTCCGTCGAGTCCGCCCTGCAGCATCAGCTTGCCGCTCGCCGAGTCGACGTCGTAGAGCGTCGTGGTCGTCGCGCCGGCGACACTCTTTGTCCCGGTTCGTGAAGTCAAGGCGCGGCCCGATAGCGTCCAGCCGCGGTGACGCTCCAGCTCCCCTACCGCGGCGACGGCACCGGCCGCCCCGTCGACCTCGCCGAGATGCCGATGGTCCTCCACGGCCGGCCGCGCAAGCAGTGGCGCTACGTCGGCGTGTTCGGCGAGCGGCTGATGCTGTGCGCGGGCGTGGTGCGGATCGGGCCGTTCCCGCAGACGTTCTGGGCGGTCTGGGACCGCGACAAGCAGGCCCTGCGCGAGCGCACGCGCCTGCGCGCGCCGCGGTCGTACGTGCGGCTCCCCGATGGTCGGGTGTGGGTCGAGGACGGCGGCGTCGCCATCGACCTCGTCGTCGACCCCGGTGTTCCGGTCGAGACGGTCTCCGAGGCCGGCGACGCGTGGATCTGGACGCGCAAGCAGGGAGCCGTTCGCGTGCACGGGACGGTGACGCTCGAAGGCGAGCCGATCGCTGTCGACGCCCTCGGCTGCGTCGACGAGAGCGCCGGCTTCCACTCGCGGCTCACCGAGTGGGAGTGGTCGGCCGGCGTCGGCTCGCTGAGCGACGGCCGCAGCGTCGGATGGAACCTGGTCACCGGCATCCACGACGCCGAGACCGGCAGCGAACGCACCGTCTGGGTCGACGGTGTCCCGACCGAGCTCCCGCCCGTGTCGTTCGCGTCTGACCTCTCGTCGGTCACGTTCCCGAGCGGCGAGTCGCTGACGTTCTCGTCCGAGGCGGTCCGGGAGCGCAACGACGACTTCCGGGTCTTCAAGAGCGACTACCGGCAGCCGTTCGGAGCGTTCGCCGGAACGCTCCCGGGAGGCCTCCAGGTAGTAGAGGGCCGCGGGGTCATGGAGCGCCACTCGGCGCTCTGGTGACGCCTGAGCGGTCGGGCGGACCGGCCGATTTGCAGCGACTTCGAACCGGGTGGACCAACGACCGATTGCTGGCCGGTCCGGCGCTCGGGTTGAGTGCGTCGTGTTCCCTTACCGGTCCCCAGGAGGACTCTTCAGATGTCGCTTCGCACCAGGCTCACCGCCACCGTCGCCGTGCTCGCTCTTCTCGTCTCGGCGATCGCCGCCGTCGTCCACTCGTCGTTCACGGCGACCACCGGCAACGGCGTCAGCTCGTTCGAGTCGGGCTCGATCTCGCTGACCGACGACGACAGCGCGAAGGTGCTGTTCGACGTCGACGGGCTCGAGCCGGCGAGCCCTCCGGTCAAGCGCTGCATCACCGTCAAGTACGCCTCGGCGGGCGAGCTTCGGTCGTCCGTGCGGCTCTACGGCGCGACGAGCGGTGCGCTCGCTCCGCACCTGAAGCTGACGGTCCGTCGCGGGCTGTGGGGCGGCACGCGGCCAGGCGGTCTCGAATGCGGGAACGCCTTCATCGCCGAGCAGACGATCTTCCACGGGACGCTCGCCGAGTTCCCGGACTCGTGGCTCGACGGGATCGGAGAAGCGGCGATGTGGGACCACGACGACTCGCACGTCTACCAGCTCGAGGTGTCGCTGGCCGACACCGACGACGCGCAGGGCAAGTCCGCGTCGCAGTCGTTCACGTTCGAAGCTCGCACCTCGTAGCGGAGCCGCCCCGCTCCGCTCCGACTCCGCCTCGCCGGACGCCACTTCCCTCTCGGCGTCCGGCGGGGCGGCCTCCCCCTCTCCTCTCATGCATCTGCTCCCCGCCCACTCCGGCGCGCTCCCGGCTGCCGCGCCGCGGACCGCTGCGCGCGGTCTCGCGAACGGCCTCGTCACCGCGATCCTCGTCGTCCTCCTCGCGGCCGCTCTCGCGGTCGGCGCCGGCCTCGCGGCCGGGATCCGGCCGCACGTCGAGGCCTCCGACAGCATGCGACCGGCCCTCCGCGCGGGCGACGTCGTATGGCTCGAGGGAATCGCCGCCGCGCAGGTCCGCCGGGGCGACGTCATCGGGTTCGCGCACCCCGACCACGGTCGTCCGATGCTCCACCGCGTCGCGCGGATCGAGGACCGTGGCGGGAGGCTCGCGTTCACGACCCGCGGAGACGCCAACAGCGGCGTGGAACGCTGGAGCGTCCGCCGCGACGACCGGCTCGGGCGCTTCGTGGGCGTTCGGGTGCCGGCCGTCGGGCGTGCGGCCGTCGCCGCACCGCGCCACGCGGCTCCGGCACTCGTCGCGCTTGCCGCGTTCCTGTTGCTCTGGAGGATCTGGCGATGAAGGGGGGCGAACTCCGGGCGCTGCTCCCTCTTGTCGTCGTGCTGCTCATGCCGCAGACCGCCGACGCCGCCTTCACGGCGCGCACGACCGCGACCGCCACGTTCCGCGCGGCGGAGTCGTTCGGGGCGAGGAACGTCGTCCCGCCATCGATCGTGGGCGAAGCGTTCGTCGGCGAGCCGCTGACCGCGACGCCTGGTGCGTGGGACCCGGCCGATGCGCGAGTGACCATCACGTGGGAGCTCGAGATCGCCGGGGAGTTCCAGCCCGTCGCCACAGGTAACGCTTTCACACCGACCTTGATCGCAGGCTGGAAGTGGCTCCGGGTCGTCGCGTCGGCCGGCGCGACGAGCGTTGCGAGCGCGCCAGTGCTCGTGGACGTGCCGGAGCTCCCGAAGAACGTGACTCTTCCGGAGGTCGTCGGGACCATGAGCCTCGGCGCCACGATCACGGCCACCGAGGGCGCGTGGGAGAACCGCCCGACCTCGCTCACGGGCGAGTGGCAGCGCTGCGCAGGCCGCACAGACGTGTGCGCGATGTTCCTTCCCGCGCCGGCATCGCACACCGTCACGACGAGCGACATCGGCTACGCCCTGCGTCGACGCATCACAGCGAGCAACGCGATCGGAGCGACCGATGCGTTCTCGGCCGCGACAGCACCGCTTGCCCCCTCGATGCGCACCCCCTCGGTGCTGCGCGAACCGGCGTTCACGGGCACGCAGCTCCGAGGGACTTTCGCGACGTGGTGGCAGAACTCCAGCCTCTCGGGCTCTTCTCGCGTGAGCTGGTGGCGATGCCCCGGACCCGAGGACCTCGAGTGCGTTCAGCGCGGAACCCTCAGCGGTTCGAGCTACCTGACAGTTGCTGGCGACTTCGGCTACTACATCCGCAGGCGAGAGTCCCTCGCGCAGAACGGAGTAGAAGGCACGACGACCTCGAACGCGGTCGGGCCGATAGAGATGCTTCCTCCGCGGCTCGCAGCGACGGTTACGACGAGCGTCGCCGGCGCGCCGGGCGTGAGTGCCGCCGCGGACGGCAGCACGACCACGGTCTGGTCGACGTTGGCTGCGCAGCGCTCGGGTGACTGGGTTCGATTGGACTTCGGCTCGGTCCGCTCCCTCGCCGCGTACGAGCTCACCGCTCGTCGGTTCGCCGGCTTCGTCTGCGAGGTGTCGGCCGACGGGCTGAGCTGGGAACCCATCGCAGCCGATCCCGAGACGACGACCTCCGGGCCCGGCACCGCTCTTTCCCCGCGCCCGCAGGCCCGGTTCCTGCGGCTTCGGCTCACAGCCGATGGCGCCGACGGCTGGTCGCTGAACGACATCCGCGTCTGGGGCTCGTGATGCCCCGCCCAAACCCAACGAGAGTCAGGAGAGACTCCCCATGAAGGTCACCCGCATCGCCGCGGCGGTGCTCACCGCACTCGCGCTGACCGCAGCGCAGCCCGCCGCCGCGAGCGACGGCACGTTCACGTACATGCTGTGCGCGAACCCCGATACCGGACGGGGCACCGTCTCGTCCGACGGCGCCTTCCCCGACGGCACCTCGCTGACGGCCGGCCACGTCAACATGACGACACTCCAGAGCGCGCAGGCGTGCTCTGGCACCGTCGACGGCTCGCGCGGCATGATGATCAAGCCGAACGGGTCCTACCACCTCGAACAGCAGCAGGGATCGGCCATCACGTTCCGCGCTCCGGCCGAGTTGCGGTTCCTCGACGCGCACCTGTGGCGCAGGATGAACACGGACAACGGCATGACGACGTCGTTCGTGCGATCGCAGAGCGACTGGATCTACGCGAGCCCGAACTACGACCGCTGCGAGGACCCGGGCTGGGGCTGCAAGGGTCGCGGCAGCCACGACCCGTTCTCGCCCGGCAACGCGATCTACGTCGGCGTCGCGCACGACGCGATGGACAACGGCTTCAAGTGGTTCCTCAAGTGCGCGTGGTGGGGGTGCAACGTCACCGACAACCAGCAGATCCAGGTCTACGGAGGCAAGGTCGCGCTCGCGGACGACCACGCGCCGTCGGGGACGCTCGGGGTCGGCGGGCTGCGCAGCGACGACGTTCTGCGGGGCGTCGAGCGCGTGAGCTTCTCGGCGCGCGACGGACAGTCCGGCGTGTACCGCGCGCGGCTCCTCGTCGACGGCGTCGGGCAGCCGTGGTTCTCGGTCGACGGCGGCAACGCCTCCTGCCGCGACCACAACCCGGCCAACGGCGACGCGTACGAGTTCGGGCGGATGCGGCCGTGTGCCGGGTCGATCGACACCACCGCCGAGCTGAACACGACGACCCTGCGCGACGGAGCCCATGAGGTGCGGCTCGTCGTCGAGGACGCGGGTGGCCGCACGACGACGCTGCTCGATCGCACCGTGCAGGTCGACAACATCGCGGCTCCCGCCGCGACGAGCGCGCCGGGCGTCGACGGCATCGCGCAGGACGGCGAGACGCTGACCGCGATCCCCGGCGTCTGGGACGACCACGGCGCCGCGGGCGATCCGGTCGTGACCTCGCGGTGGGAGCGCTGCGACGGGTCGTCGTGCGCGGAGCTGCCGGGGTCCGCGTCGACGCCGCTCGAGCTCGACGAAGCCGACGTCGGCCGGCGGATCCGGGTCGTCGAGACCGCGGTGAACGCGGAGGGAACGACCGTCGCGCAGTCGGTCTCGACGGACGTGGTCATCGACACGCCCGCGCCTTCCAACGAGGCGGCTCCGACGGTGGCGGGCCGCGCGCGGCGGGGCAACCTGCTCGTCGCGTCCGAGGGCGTCTGGAACGATCACGACGCGGTCTCCGAGACGGTCGTCGCTCGGCGGTGGCAGCGGTGCCGGTACGACGGCGCGGACTGCGTCGACGTCGCCGGCGCCACGGGGTCGACGTTCGAGCTGCGCGACGACGATCTGAACCGGCGGCTGCGCGTGATCGAGACCGCGGTCAACGACGAGGGGTCGTCGACGGTCGCGTCCGGACTGTCCGCACGGGTGACGCGCGAGGACGGGACGCTGCCGCCGGGCAACAACGGCGAGGACGACGACGGGGACGGAACCATCGACGAGCCCGGCGAGGACGGCGGGTCCGGCTCGGGCGGCGGGACCGGCACGAGCGGTGCCGGCGGCACGCCCGGCGCGAAGGGGACCAACGGAACGAACGGCGTCAACGGCGTGTCGTCGTCCTCGACCACGAAGGTCAGCCGGGGCACGACGCTGGTGTCGCCGAACGGCACGGGCGCCTCCGCCGCGGCTCGGCTCGTCGTCGGGTGGCGCGACGCTCGCGGCACGGCGCTGACCGTCGGCTACGGGAAGGGCGCGGTCGTCAGCGGCCGGCTCGTCGACGAGGCCGGTCGCGGGATCGGCGGCGCGCTCGTGCAGGTCGTTGCCGTGACCTCGGTCCGCGGAGCCGGTCCCGCCGAGCGGCCCAGCGTCACGACCGGTGAGGACGGGCGGTTCACGTACGCGGTGAGCCAGAAGGCGAGCAGCGAGACGATCCGGTTCTCCTACGCGCACGAGCGCGGCGGCAAGCCCGTCGCGATCGACGAGCTCGAGCTGCGCGTGGTCGCGTCGGTCCGGCTGTCGGTGAAGCTCCGCGGCGAAGCGGTCAGCTACAGGGGCGTGGTGCTGAGCGGGCCGATGCCGCGCGGCGGCAAGCTCGTGATCGTCCAGGGGCGCGTGAAGGGCAAAGCGTGGCAGACGTTCGCGTCGCGCCGCGCGCGGACCGGAGGGCGGTTCAGCGGGCGCTACCGGCTGAAGCTGCGGGTGCCGGGGCGCAAGCTCCAGTTCCGCGCGCGGGTCGTCGCCGAGAGCGGCTTCCCGTACCTGCCCGCCGTCAGCCGCGCGGTGACGAAGGTCGTGCGGTGAAGCCGATCCGTGCCGACGTCCCCGGCCGCCTTGCGCGGCCGGGGGCCCGGGCGGCGGCGCTCACCGCGCTGCTCGCCCTGATCGTCGTTCTCGCGGCCCCCGCCGCCGTCGCCCGAGCCTCGGACGACCAGCCGACCCAGTGGCAGATCGACGCGCGCGCCGAGGCGCTGCAGACCGCGCCGCCGCCGGCCGAGAAGCCGGTCATCTGCATCGTCGACACCGGCGTCACACCGACCCCCGACCTCGACATCGTGAGCCGAACCGCCCTCGACGGCGGGACCCCCGACGACGTGACGGCCCGCCCAGGCCACTACGGCCACGGAACGACCGTCGCCCACATGGCAGCCGGAAAGGTCAACGGCTGGGGCTCCTCGGGGGTCTTCCCCCACGCGAGAATCGCGAGCGTCCGGATCTTCGACGACGTCGACCAGAGGGTCCCCTGGCAGCGGTATGTCAGCGCACTGCGGTGGTGTGCAGGCGTGTCACCCCGCCCGGCGGTCGCCGTCTTGTCACTCGGAAGTGCGTCAGTGGATCCCTCCGA
>CADCVT010000120.1 GCA_902806215.1 uncultured Solirubrobacteraceae bacterium
CCGCACTCCGCATTCGTCGTTCCGCATTAACAAACCATGGTGATCGACTCGCACCACCACTTCTGGACCTACTCGCCGCAGGCGTACCCCTGGATTGGCGAGCGGATGAAGAAGCTCCAGCGCGACTTCCTCCCCGAGCACCTGGCCGCCGAGATCAAGGCGGCCGGGGTCGACGGGGTCGTCAGCGTGCAGGCGCGGCAGTCGACCGAGGAGACCGCGTGGCTGCTCGGCCTCGCGGGCAAGAACGACTTCATCAAGGGCGTGGTCGGGTGGGTGCCGCTCGTCGCGGCAACCGTGCGCGACTACCTCGAGCAGTTCGCGCGGCAGGCGAAGCTGAAGGCCGTTCGGCACGTGCTGCAGGACGAGTCCGACGACGACTACATGCTCGGCGTGTAGTTCAACCGCGGGATCAAGGCGCTGCACGAGTTCGGGCTGCGGTACGACGTGCTGGTCTACGAAAAGCACCTGCCGCAGACGATCAAGCTGGTCGACCGGCACCCGGACCAGGTGTTCGTCCTCGACCACGTCGCCAAGCCGCGGGTGAAGGAGGGGGCGATGTCGCCGTGGCGGGAGCACATCAAGGAGCTGGCGAAGCGGCCGAACGTCACCTGCAAGGTGAGCGGCCTGGCCACCGAGGCCGACTGGGCCGCCTGGACGCCGCAGCAGCTCAAGCCGTACTTCGACGTCGTCCTCGACGCGTTCGGCCCGCGGCGGCTGATGTTCGGCTCCGACTGGCCGGTCTGCCTGGCGGCGGTGGAGTACAAGCGGTGGTTTGAGACGGTGCAGGCGTGGGCGGCGCCGCTCGCGGAGGCGGAGCGCGCGCGACTGATGGGCGACACCGCGGTTGAGGTGTACAGGCTCTGAACGCTCAGAACTCTCTCTTCCGCGCACGGGGGAGAGGGTAAGGAAAGAAAAGTCATGACCCTCATCCTCCCCCGGTTCAGCATGGGCATCGGCGACCGCTTCGCCCACCAGGGCAAGGCGCAGCTCGCGGCGTTCGTCAGAGCGCGTCAGCTCGGCGTCGACGTCGCGCCCGTCTGGAACAAGAGCAACCGCGAGCACAACATCGTCCACAGCGAGCCGCCGGCCGTCCGCGCCGAGGCCGACGCCGCGACGAAGGCCTTGGGGTGGACGGCGCCGTACTTCGTCGACGCCGACCACATCGGCATCAAGACGGTCGACCGGTTCGTCGACACCGCCGACTTCTTCACGCTCGACGTCGCCGACTTCATCGCCAAACCCGCCGCCGAGGACGACATCCGCGCGTTCGTCGCCGCCCACGCCAAATACGCCGGCTCGCTGCGGGTGCCGGGGATCGACGCCGCGCTCGACGTCACCCCGGCCCGCATCGAGTCGATCGCCCGCAAGTACCTGTTCGCCGTTCAGGAGGCCGGGCGGATCTATCGGCACGTGGCGGCGAAGAAGGGGGAGGGGCGGTTCGTCCCCGAGGTGTCGATGGACGAGACCGACCAGCCGCAGACGCCGATCGAGCTGCTGTTCATCCTCGCCGCCATCGCGGCGGAAAGGATCCCGGTACAGACGATCGCGCCCAAGTTCACCGGGCGGTTCAACAAGGGCGTCGATTACGTCGGCGACGTGCGTCAGTTCGAGCGCGAATTCAACGACGACCTCTGCGTGATCGCGTTCGCCGTCAAGGAGTTCGGCCTGCCGGCGAACCTGAAGCTGAGCGTGCACAGCGGCAGCGACAAGTTCTCGATCTACCCGGTCATGCGGAAGGCCGTCCGCAAGCACGGCGCCGGCCTGCACCTGAAGACGGCCGGCACCACCTGGCTGGAAGAGCTGATCGGCCTCGCGTCGGCCGGCAGGGAGGGGCTGGCGATCGCGCGGGACGTGTACGCGCAGGCGCTCGGCCGGTTCGATGAACTGACCGCGCCGTACGCCACCGTGATCGACGTCGACCGGTCGAAGCTCCCTGGTGCGTCGGACGTCGCCGCCTGGACCGGCGACCAGTACGTCAGCGCCCTGCGGCACGACCCGTCGAACCCCGCGTACAACCCGAGCTTCCGCCAACTGCTGCACGTCGCGTTCAAGGTCGCGGCCCAGATGGAATCGCGCTACACCGACGCGCTGAAGCGGTTCGAAAGCGTCGTCGCGCAGAACGTGACCGAGAACATCTACGACCGCCACCTGAAGCCGGTGTTCGTGGACAAGGATTGAATCGAATCAGGACGACCTCCTCCCTCCCGGAGTACCGGGAGGGAGGGCCGGAAGCTGACCGTAAGTATCTAGGACACGACCATGCAAACCCGCCCGCTCGGCAACACCGGATTACAGCTCCCCGTCCTCAGCTTCGGCGCGTCGTCGCTCGGGCAGGAGTTTCGCAAGGTCGATTTGGCCGAGGCGCTGAAGAGCGTCCACGTCGCGCTCGACCTGGGGATGAACTTCATCGACACCTCCCCGTTCTACGGGCGCGGCATGTCCGAAGTCCTGCTCGGCACGGCCCTGCGGGAGGTCCCGCGCGACAGCTACCTGCTCGGCAGTAAGCTCGGCCC
>CADCVT010000121.1 GCA_902806215.1 uncultured Solirubrobacteraceae bacterium
GGCGGCGGGGTGGGCCGCGGCGCTGGCGGCGTCGACGCCCGCGGTCGCCCAGGCGCTCGACGTGGCCGAGCCGGCGAACACGGGGCCCGCCGCCGCCCTCGGCGCCGGCGGCGCGGTCGCCGTGGCGGCCGTGAGGGGTCCGCGAGCGTCGTAGCATGGCCCTCACCCCGGCGGGTAGTCCCCGGCGTTGACCCATGTCCGTACTGCGCAGCCTCGAGAACAGGATCGCCGGCCTCGTCGAGGGCACGTTCGGACGTGTCTTTCGCAGCGAGGTCCGTCCCGTCGAGCTCGCGCGCGGGCTCGCCAAGGAGATGGACCAGCACAAGACGGTCTCCGTCTCGCGGGTCTACGTCCCCAACGAGTACGTCGTCTGGCTCGGCGCGGAGGACCGTCAACGGTTCGAGGGCGTCGAGGGCGACATCGCCGACGAGCTCGCGGGCTACCTGCTCGAGCACGCGCGGCGAGAGAAGCTCGCGCTCGTCAGCCGGCCCAAGGTCTCGTTCAGCACCGACGACAACCTGCGCCTTGGAGAATTTGGGATCCAGGCCCGGCTCGTGCGGGCGTCCGAGCAGGCCGGCCACGAGCCGCAGCAGGGCGACCACGGCCACACGATGGTCTACTCGACGTCGGACCGCCTGCGCGAGGAGCTCGACCGTCCTCGGCAGCCCGACAACATCCCCGCGACGCGTGCGATGGTGCTGGCGGAGGGCAAGCGGATGGTCGTCCCGGCCAGCGGCGCGGTCATCGGTCGCAGCCGCGACGCGGACATCGTCCTGTCGGACCCCAACGTCTCGCGCCGCCACGCGGAGATCCGCCCCGCCGGCCGCGGGCGGTGGACCGTCAACGACATGGGCAGCACCAACGGCGTGAAGGTCAACGGCTCGCTCATCTCCGGCGACCACCCGCTCCAGGCGGGGGACCGCATCGCGCTCGGGACCGCCGACATCCGGTTCGTGGTGGAGTAGCCCGTGCTCGAGCCCGTCTCCGTCGGCCTCAAGTTCGGCTTCGTCGCCGTCCTCTACCTCTTCCTGCTCTGGGTCGCGCGCAGCGCGCTCAAGGACCTCAGGCGCAGCGCGCAGACCGCCGACGAGCGCGGCATCGGACCGCAGGCCGCGCCGCTCGCGCCGGAGGCGACCGGCATCCACCAGGCCGCCACCGGGGACCAGGTCATGCTCGTGGTCGAGCGCGCCGCGGGCCATCAGAGCGGCTCGCGATACGACGTGACCGGCGGCGCGACGCTCGGCCGGGGCGACGTCGAGATCGTGATCGAGGACGCCTTCGCGTCGTCCAGACACGCGCGCGTGGAGCGCCAGGGAGGGGTCACCGTCATCGAGGACCTCGGCTCGACGAACGGCACGTACCTCAACGAGGATCTCCTGCGCGGTCCGCAGCCGCTGCACCCCGGCGACCGCATCCGCATCGGCGACTCCGTGTTCACATTCCACGCCTGATGCTCAAGGTCGCGGAGAGCTACTCGGGAACCCACACCGGCCGCCAGCGGCGGGCGAACGAGGACTCCCACTACGCACGCTCGCCGCTCTTCGCGGTCGCCGACGGCATGGGCGGCGCGCAGGCGGGGGAGATCGCGTCACGGATCGCCGTCGAGACGATCGGCGCCGACGCGGGCGTCGGCGCGGAGCAGCTCGCGACCGTCATCGAGAAGGCGAACGCCAGCATCCACGAGCTGTCGCGCTCGGACGAGCGCCGTGCCGGGATGGGCACGACCATGACCGTGCTGCTCGTGGGGGAGGAGGAGATCCACGTCGCGCACGTGGGCGACTCGCGCGCCTACCTGCTGCGCGGCGGTGAGCTCGAGAAGCTCACGCGCGACCACTCGCTCGTCGACGAGCTGGTGCGCCAGGGGAAGCTCACGCCCGAGGAGGCCAACGAGCACCCACAGCGCAGCGTCATCACGCGCGCCGTCGGCCCCGAGGCGCATGTCGAGGTCGACACGACTACCTGGCAGGCCAAGGCCGGCGACGTCTTCCTCATCTGCTCGGACGGCCTGACGACGATGATCGGCGAGAGCGAGATCCTCGCCACGCTCCAGTCGTCGGCGACGCTCGAGGACGCCGGCCACGCGCTCATCGACGCCGCCAACGACGCGGGCGGCCGCGACAACATCACCGTGGTCCTCTTCCGCGTCGAGGAGATCGAGCAGGCGCAGGAGCGCCGCGCGGTCGCCGAGCAGGAGACGATGGCCGGCGACGCGACGCTGAAGACCGGCGACGTGCAGGCCGCGCTCGAGGCCCAGGAGCGAGGCGGCGCGGTCGCGACGGCCCGCCGCGAGGAGCCCGATCCGCTCACCACGTCGCGGCGCCTCGAGCCGATCATCCCGACCGGCGCTCCCGGCGGGCCGAAGGCCCCGAAGGGCAAGCCGCGCTGGCGCCGCGCGCTCGTCGTCGTGGCTGTGATGGGCATGCTCCTCCTCCCGGTCATGCTCGGCGCGTTCGTCGCCGTCCGCTCGGTGTACTTCGTCGCCGCCGACGACCAGGGCTTCGTGACGGTCTACCGCGGCGTGCCGTGGGAGCTGCCGCTCGGCGTCGAGCTCTACCAGGCCAACTACAACTCGCCGGTGCACCGCAACCAGGTGCCGGTCGAGCGGCGCGACAGCGTCCTCGACCAGGAGTGGCGCTCGCAGGAGGACGCCTACGACCTCGTCGGGCAGCTGGAACGCGGCGAGCTGAGCTGATGGGCGCACGCAACCGCGAGCTGTTCGGGCTGATCCCGGCAGCGCTGCTCCTGACCGCCGGATTCGCGGCGATCTTCATTCAGCAGAACGACGAGGTCTCCGACCTGTCGTGGACGTACGGCCTCATCTTCTTCGGGCTCTGCGTCGGCGGGCACGTCTTCATCCGCGCCGCGCTGCCGCACGCCGACCCGTACCTGTTCCCGCTCGTCGCGGTCCTGGCGAGCTTCGGGATCGTGATGCTCTACCGCATCGAGGAGTCCTTCGCGCGCGACCAGGCGACGTGGTTCGTCGTCGGGCTCGTCGTGTTCGCGGCGACGATCGTGTTCCTACGCGACTACCGCGTGCTCGAGCGCTACCGGTACACGATCGCGCTGGTCGGGATCGTGCTGCTCATCCTGCCGCGCGTCCCGGGGATTGGCGCGCAGGTCAACGGCGCGTACCTGGCGATCAACGCGGGGCCCATCGCGTTCCAGCCGGCCGAGCTGGCGAAGATCGCGATCATCATCTTCCTCGCGAGCTACCTGCGCGACACGCGGCTCGTGCTCATGGAGGGCGTGCGGCTCAAGCACATCGGCCCGCTGCTGCTCGTGTGGGGCGCGGCGATGGTGCTGCTCGTGTTCATCCGCGACCTCGGCTCGTCGCTCATGTTCTTCGGCGGCTTCCTCGCGCTCGTGTACGTCGCGACGAGCCGCTTCAGCTTCGTCGCGGTCGGCGCCGGGTTGTTCGCGGCAGGGGCGTGGTTCTTCACGAGCACGGTCGGGCACGTCGGTGCTCGCATCGACGCTTGGCAGCAGCCGTTCGACCGCGAGCTCTACGACCGGGCCGGCGGCAGCTACCAGATCGCGCAGTCGCTGTTCGCGCAGGCCGACGGCGGGCTGTTCGGCCAAGGGTTCGGCCAGGCGATCCTCGACACGCCGGGCGGGGCGCCGATCCTGCCCGCGGCGGAGACCGACCTGATCTACGCGCTCATCACGAACGAACTGGGCCTCATGGGGGCCGCGGCGCTCATCGGCGTGTACCTGCTCATCGTGGAGCGTGGGTTCAAGATCGCGATGCTCGCGACGGACTCGTTCTCGAAGCTCCTCGCCACGGGGCTGACCGCGGTGTTCGCGCTCCAGGTGTTCGTGATCGTCGGCGGCGTGACGAAGCTCATCCCACTCACCGGTGTGACGCTTCCCTTCATCTCGAAGGGAGGCTCGTCGATCGTGGCGAACTTCATCCTGCTGGCGCTGCTCCTCACGGTGTCGAATCGCGCGAGGGCGCCGCAGCAGTGAACACCCCGAATGTCCGCATGTTCGTGCTCGTCTGCATCCTCTTCGCCGGCCTCGTCGGATGGACGTCGCGCTGGACCGTGTTCGAGGCCGAGGACCTGCGCGACAACTCGCTCAACCGCCGCGAGCTGCTCGAGGAGCAGCGCATCAAGCGCGGCCCGATCCGCGCGCGCGACGGCACCGTGCTCGCCGGCTCGGAGGCCCGGCCCGGCGGGACCTACCGCCGCCGCTATCCGCTCGGCAACGTCTTCTCGCACCCGGTGGGCTACTCGTACCTGTCGGTCGGGCGAAGCGCGATCGAGCAGGCCAAGAACGACGAGCTGGTGGGCCAGGACGACGACCTGACGAACGTGGTCGACCAGCTCGCGGGCAAGGAGCCGGCGGGCGACGAGCTCATCACCACGCTCGACGTCAACGCGCAGCGCGTGGCGCTCGACGCGCTCGGCGACAACCGCGGCGCGGTCGTGGCGATCGAGCCGCAGACCGGCGAGATCCGCGTCATGGCGAGCAAGCCGACGTTCGACCCCAACGAGCTCAACGACGCGCGCGACACGAAGGCCCTGAGCAACGGCTCGGCGCTCAACCGCACGACCCAGGGCCAGTATCCGCCGGGCTCGACGTTCAAGGTCCTCACAGCGGTGGCCGCGATCGACAGCGGGCGCTACGAGAAGGACAGCCGGGTCAGCGGGAAATCGCCCAAGCAGATCTCCGGCGCGCCGCTCAACAACTTCGGCAACAAGGACTGGGGCACGATCCCGCTGACCACCGCACTGACGAACTCCGTCAACACGGTGTGGGGCGAGGTCGCCGAGAAGCTCGGCAAGGAGACGATGCAGCGCTACATGGAGCGTTTCGGGTTCCTCAAGCGCGTGGAGGTCGACCTGCCCGCCGAGGAGCGGGCGTCGTCCGGCGTGCGCGTGCCGAACCGCAAGCGCTTCGTCGAACCGACGAGCGACCTCGTCGACATCGGCCGCGTCGCCATCGGGCAGGGCGGCCTGCTCGCCACGCCGCTGCAGATGGCGATGGTCGCCTCCGCGGTGGCCAACGAGGGCACGCTCATGAAGCCGACGCTGACCGACCGGGTCCGCGACATCGACGGCCGGACGAAGGACGACGGCGACCCCGAGGAGCTCGAGGAGGTCATGAAGCCCGAGACCGCTCGCGACGTCGGCGACATGATGGCCTCGGTCGTGCGCGAGGGCACCGGCACCGCGGCCGCGCTCGACGGCATCGCGATCGCCGGCAAGACCGGCACCGCGGAGATCGACGTCGCGCGCAACATCAACCAGCCGTGGTTCATCGGCTTCGCGCCGCGCGACAACCCGAAGATCGCCATCGCGGTGACGATCGAGCGCTCGCAGGGGCAGGGCGGCACGGTCGCCGCGCCGATCGCCAAGAAGGTCCTGCAGGAGCTCCTCAAGTGACGCCGATCAGCCAGGACACGGTCGTCGACGGCCGCTACCGGGTGATGAACAAGCTCGGCTCCGGCGGCATGGCCGACGTGTGGTGCGCCGAGGACCTCCAGCTCGGGCGCAAGGTCGCGCTGAAGCTCCTGCACGCGCGCTTCGCCGAGGACGAGGACTTCATCGAGCGCTTCCGCCGCGAGGCGTCGAGTGCAGCGGGCCTCCAGCACCCGAACGTCGTCTCGGTCTACGACCGCGGCGAGTGGGAGGGCACCTACTACATCGCGATGGAGCTCCTCGAGGGCGAGGTGCTCAAGGAGCTCATCGAGCGCGAGGCGCCGCTCGGGCCCGAGCGCGCGATCGAGCTGACGATCCAGATCCTGCGCGCCGCGCGGTTCGCGCACCGGCGGTCGATCATCCACCGCGACTTCAAGCCGCAGAACGTCATGGTCGACCACGAGGGCCGCGCGAAGGTCACCGACTTCGGCATCGCCCGCTCGGGTGCGAGCGACATGACCGAGACCGGCTCGATCATGGGCACCGCCCAGTACCTGTCGCCCGAGCAGGCCCAAGGGCACGCCGTCAGCGCGGCGTCGGACCTCTACTCGGTCGGGATCATCCTCTACGAGCTGTTGACCGGGCGGGTGCCGTTCGAGGGCGAGGCGGCGGTCACGATCGCGCTCAAGCAGGTCAGCGAGGAGCCGGTCCCGCCGTCGCACTTCAACCCGATGCTGACCCCGCAGCTCGAGGAGGTCGTGCTCCGCTCGCTGGCCAAGGACCCGGCCTACCGCTACGCCGACGCGGACGACTTCATCGCGGCGCTCGAGGCCGCGCGGGCCGGGCTGGTGCTGCCCGTCGAGGGCTCGGCGACGACCGCGTTCGTGCCCGTCGCCGAGGAGCCGGTCTACGCCGTCGTGGTCGAGCCGCGCCGCCGCCGCTGGTGGCTGTGGCTCCTGCCCACCGTCGCGCTGCTGGCCGCCGCGATCGTCGGCGTCCTGCTTCTCACCGACAAGGACGAGAAGGTCATCCCGCGGCTCATCGGCACCGACGTCACGACGGCCGCGCGGCGGCTGCGCAACGACGGCTTCAAGCCGGTCGTCGAGCGCTCGCGCGCGGACGCGCCGCGCGACCAGGTGATCGGCCAGGACCCGAACCCCGGCGTCCGGGTCGAGGTCGGCTCGGAGGTGACGCTGAGCGTCTCCGACGGTCCCGGCACCGCCGGCGTCCCCGCCGTCCGCGGTCTCACCCGTGAGCGGGCGCGGTCGCGGCTGCGCCGTGCGGGCTTCGCCATCGAGGAGCGGCGCGAGTCCTCCGAGACGGTCGCCGCCGGCCGCGTGATCGACACCGAGCCGCCGTCGGGCTCGCAGCTCGAGCGCGGCTCGTCGGTGACGGTCATCCTGTCCACCGGTCCCGAGCAGGTCTCGGTGCCGAGCGTCGTCGGCAAGGACGTGGAGGACGCGCGCTCCGAGCTCGACGAGGCGGGGCTGACCGCGGACGTCGAGCGCGAGGACTCCGAGGAGGAGCCCGGCACCGTGCTGCGGCAGACGCCGGGCGCCGAGGCCGAGGTCGACGCCGGGTCGTCGGTGACGCTCGTCGTCGCGCAGGAGCCGGAACAGGTCGACGTACCGCGCGTCGTCGGTCAGACCGAGAGCGAGGCTGCCGCCGCCTTGTCCGGCGCCGGGCTCGAGGTCAACATCGTCGAGCGCGACGTCGACTCGCCGGGCGAGGACGGGGAGGTGCTCAGTCAGAACCCCGCGGCCGGGCGCAAGGTCGATCCCGGCCGCCGCGTGACCATCACCGTCGGGCGCTTCGACGACTCCAAGCTCGACCCCGAGGGGCCGACCGACGAGGAGGGCGCGCCGCCGACGACGCCGACGACGCCGACCACCCCTACGACGCCGAGCACCGGAGAACGGCGGTGAGGATCGCCGTCCTGTCGGGCGGGCGATCCTCCGAGCACGAGGTGTCGCTCAACTCGGGGGCGTCGGTGCGCGAGGGCCTCGCGGCCGCGGGGCACGACGTCGTCGACGTGCGCCTCGAGCGCGACGGGACGTGGCGTCACGACGGCGAGGAGCTCGCGCTGCACCCGGCGGGTGGCCTGCTCGACGCTGACGTCGTGTTCCCGGTGCTGCACGGTCCGTTCGGCGAGGACGGGACGGTCCAGGGGCTGCTCGAGCTGCTCGACGTGCCGTACGTGGGCTCGGGCGTCGCCGCCAGCGCGGTGTGCATGGACAAGCTGCTGCTCAAGGACCTGCTCGAGCCGCACGACATCCCGCAGGTCGCGTACGGCCGTCCCGAGGACGGACCCCAGGGCTTCCCGTGCTGGGTCAAGCCGGCGAGGCTCGGGTCGTCGGTCGGCATCGTCAAGGTCGAGCGCGAGGAGGACTTCGAGGCCGCCGTGGCCGAGGCGCGCTCGTACGACCCGCGCGTCATCGTCGAGGCGCACTCCGACGGGCTCGAGGTCGAGTGCTCGGTCCTCGGCGACCAGGTCTCCGAGCCTGGCGAGATCGTCGTCCTCGGCGACGGCTGGTACGACTACGAGGCGAAGTACACGCCGGGCGGCATGGCGCTCGAGGTGCCTGCGCGCATCTCGGACACCGCGCGCGAGCGCCTGCGGTTCCTCGCGCTCGAGGCGTTCACGCTCGCCGGGTGCAGCGGCCTCGCCCGCGTCGACTTCTTCGTCGACGGCGAGACCGTGATGCTCAACGAGCTCAACACGATGCCGGGCTTCACGGCGACGAGCGTGTACGGAAAGCTCTGGGAGGCCTCGGGCGTCCCGTACGCCGACGTCGTCGACCGCCTCGTGGCGCTCGCCCTCTCGCGGTACGAGGCCGAGCGCGCCGCGCGCTACTGACGCCGCGCCCGCAGGCGGATCTCCGAGATCTCGGCGTTTCGCTCCTCGGGGGCCAACGAGGTGATCCACACGAGGTACCAGCGGTAGCGCTCGCCGCTCAGCTTCACGCGCTCCGACGAGCCGAACTCGCGCGCGTCCGTGAGCTTCGTCCACCCGTCGATCGCGTCGGGCGGGCCGGAGGTCGCCCCGTAGATCTCGGCCGTGAAGCCGGGGGTCGTCGTCAGGACGTCGATCTCGCGTGCTTCGAGGCCGGGCGCGGCGTCGACCCAGATCCCGACGCCGTCCTTCTGCAGCCCCGCGCTGTAGGTCTCCGTCGACCATGTCGTCGACGTGTCGTTGTCGGTGACGAACGCGGTCTCGTCGGCGTGCTCGCCGTCGCCGCCGAGCGGATCGAAGTCGCCGCCGGCGCGCGCCTTGAGCGGCACCTGCCGCAGCGCGGGCGCGCCGGACCGGCGCGGGGTGCTGTCGTTCTCGCGCGCGACGCCGGTGCCGCGCTCGGTGCGGTTCGCGGCGACGTACAGGCCGACGCCGACCAGCACGAGCGCCGCGGCGGCCGCGCCCGCCGCAAGGCGCCACGACGTGCGCATCCGCAGCGGCAGCCGCGAGCGCGTCTGGGGCGGCAGCGTGCGCAGCACCTGGGTCGCCTCGCCGGTCGCCTGGCCCGACCGCGCGGTCTCGATCGACAGCACGTCCTCGAGGTCGCGCTGGAGCGCGTGGATGTCCTGGTAGCGGCGCTCGAGGTCCTTCGAGGTGCAGGCGTCGAGGACCGACGCGAGCGCGCTCGACACCTCGGGCCGGCGGTACTGGATGTCCGGCAGCTCCTCGCGGACGTGCTTCATCGCCACCGCGACCTGGTTGTCGCCGTGGAACGGGACGTCGCCGGTGAGCATCTCGTACAGGACGATCCCGAGCGAGTAGATGTCCGACTGCCCGGTGACCGCGTGGCCGAGCGCCTGCTCGGGCGACACGTAGTCGGTGGTGCCGAGGACGCGGCCGTCGGCGGTGAGGCCCTCCTGGTCGAGTGTCCGCGCGATGCCGAAGTCGGTGACCTTCGCCTGGCCCTCCTCGTCGACGAGGACGTTCTGAGGCTTGACGTCGCGGTGGACGATCCCGCGGTCGTGCGCGACGGCCAGCGCGCGGGCGATCTCGATCGCGTAGGCCAGCGACTCCGGGATGTCGAGCCGGCCGAAGCGGCGGATGCGGTCCTTGAGCGTCTCGCCCTCGACGAACTCGAAGACGATGTACGGCATGCCGTCGTCCTCGCCGGCGTCGATGACCTGGACGATGTGCGGGTGGTTGAGCTGCGCGACCGCGCGCGCCTCGCGCCGGAAGCGCTCGAGCTGGTCGGCGTGGCCGGCGATGTCGCGGTGCATGAGCTTCACCGCGACCTGGCGCTCGAGCACGGTGTCGAAGGCGCGGTAGACGGTCGACATGCCGCCTGTCCCGACCTGCGCATCAAGGCGATAGCGCCCGCTCAGGCTGGTCCCGAGGTACGTGCTCACCCGCCCTATTGTGCTAGCCATCGCGCTTCTCTACGTGACAGACCCCGCGTGCCCTTCTTCCTGGGCGGCGGAGCCCACGCTGCGAGCCACCGCGAGACAGGGCGAACTGCGTCTGGTCATGGCGGGACGCGCCCGCGAGACCGACCCGATCGCCGAGCTGCGTGCGTGGCTCGAGGCGGGGGCGGAAAGCAACCAGCCGGTCGACGCGCGGCTGTGGCTCGACGATCCGCCACGCTCGACGTACCCGGCGTGCCTGGCGGTGAAGGCGGCGGCCGAGCAGGGGCTCGACGCGCCCTACCTGCGCCTGGCGCGGGAGGGCTTCGCGGTGCGGCGCCGGCGCCTCGATCGGCCCGAGGCGCTGATCGAGCTTGCGCGCGAGGTCCCCGGCCTCGACGTCGAGCGGTTCCGCATCGACCTGCAGTCCAACGCGATCGTCGAGACGTTCGGGGCGGACCTCGACGTCGCCCGGAGCGGGCCGGTGCCGCGCATCGAGGTCGACGGGGAGGTCGTGGCGCCGCACGAGGCGCGCCGGCTGCTCGAGCGGGCGTCCGCGATGGGCGTCGAGGACGCACTGCGGACGCACCCGAACATGACGACGCCCGAGGTGGCGGAGGTCTGCGACCTCCCCGGTCCCCGGGCGCCGGCGGAGCTGTGGCGCCTCGCTCTCGAGTGGAGGGCCACGTCGGTCGACGGACTGTGGCGATTGCCCTAGAGGGCAATGGCCAGCCGCCGACCGCCGTGGCTTGGGAGAATCGCCGAGGGGGCGATTCTCCCGGCCGTTCCTAGCCTTGCAGCAGCTGCAGCACGGACTGCGGCTGCTGGTTCGCCTGGGCGAGCATCGCCTGGCTGGCCTGCGAGAGGATCTGCTGCTTCGTCAGCGTCACCATCTCCTCGGCCATGTCCACGTCGCGGATGCGCGACTCGGCGGCGACCAGGTTCTCCTGGTAGACCGAGATGGCGGCGAGCGTGTGCTCGAGGCGGTTCTGGATGGCGCCGAACGACGCGCGCTGCTGGCTGACCGCGCCGATGGCGTTGTCGAGCTCGAGCAGGTCGGTCGTGGTCGTCGCCGACAGGGCGAACGCGGTCACGCCGATCGTGTTGTAGAGGTCGATCGTGTTGACGCCGATCTGGTCGGTGTCGTTCGCGCCGACCTGGAACGTGATCG
Organism: uncultured Solirubrobacteraceae bacterium; assembly: GCA_902806215.1. Lineage (GTDB taxonomy): Bacteria > Actinomycetota > Thermoleophilia > Solirubrobacterales > Solirubrobacteraceae > CADCVT01. The sequence goes on from CADCVT010000121.1 coordinate 10,888, forward strand.
TCTGGTTGGCGTTCAGCAGCTTGATGCCGTTGAACTCCGACTGGCTCCCGATCCGCTGGATCTCGCTCTGGAGCTGCGTGACCTCGGACTGGATCGCGGTCTGGTCGGTCGTCGAGAGCGAGCCGTTCTTGTACTGGACGGCGAGCTCGCGGATGCGCTGGAGCATCGCGTGGACCTCGGCGAGCGCACCCTCGGCGGTCTGCACCATCGAGACGCCGTCCTGGGTGTTGCGCTGCGCCTGGCCGAGACCGCGGATCTGCGAGCGCATGCGCTCCGAGATGCCGAGGCCCGCCGCGTCGTCGCCACCGCGGTTGATGCGGTAGCCCGACGAGAGGCGCTCCATCGACTTCTTGACCTTGTCGCTGGTGTCGGTGAGCTGGCGGTGCGCGTTGAGCGCCGCCACGTTGTTCTGAATTCGGAGAGACATCCTGTCGTGATTCCTTCCTGAGAACTCCTGGGGGGGACTGCGGGGGAGGTGGAGCTAGTGGGTGGAGCCGGCGGGGAGATCCGTCGGCAGATCGATGGGCGAGGAGGCCGCCGCGGCGTTCTCCTCCTTGACGGCCGTCCAGATCTCCTCGCGGTAGACCGGAACTGACCTGGGGGCGGCGATCCCGATGCGAACCGAGGAACCGCTGACCTCCATGACCTCGACGACGATGTCGTCGCCGAGCATGATCTTCTCGCCGGGGCGCCGCGTGATGATGAGCATCAGGCGGCCTCGGTGGCGAGGTTGGCGAAGAGGGGGGTCTTGAACGCGTAGTCGTCCGCGTTGTTGATGATCTGGTGGCCCTGACCGCCGGCGATGAGGATCGGCGCGCGCAGGTTCGCGGTGAAGTCGCCGAGCTCCTCGGCGGCGCGGACGGTCACGTAGACCGAGGTCGAGTCGGCGTCGTCGATGCCGATCCGCGCGGCCTCCTCGTCGGAGAGGTCGACGGCGTAGTCCTCGAAGAAGCGCCACGGGTTCGTGACCGGGATGGCGAGCTCGGGATCGTCGATGCAGTGCAGCCACACGAAGGCGCTGTCCTCTGCGTGGGCGAGCAGCGCCCACTGGGTGCCGCCGAGGCCGATGAGGCCGTTGGGGAACTCGATCACGGCGTCGGACGGGAGCTCGAGGCGCCCGAAGCGCGAGCTGTGCAGGACGGTTGCGGTCATGGTGTCGATCACCTGATGAAGTCGAGGAGGGAGGGCTGGATGAGGGTCTGGCCGCTCTTGAGAGCCGCCTGGTACACGGACTGCTGGGTCGTGAGCTGGATGAGGGCCTTGGCGATGTCGGTGTCCTCGGCCTCGGACAGGAGACCGGTCGTGTCCTCCTCGATCTGGGCGAGCCGGTCGTTGGCCGACTCGATGCGGGTGGTCAGCGCGCCCACGATGCCGCGGGCGGAGGTGACCTCCTCGAGGTTCGTCTGCAGCGCGCTGATGTCGTTCGCGCGGATCGCGGCGAGGTTGCCCGAGCGGAGGTTCGCCGCCAGGTCGCGCATCGTCGAGAGGAGCTTGCCGTCCGCGCCGCCGCTTCCGAGGACGTCCTCGCCGCGCACGTTGACGGTGATGGTCTGGCCGGCGCCGACCGTGCGGTAGATCGCTCCGCCGGTGTCGCCGTTCCACGCGTCGGGGCCGCCGACCGTGTACGGCTGCTGGTCGGTGTCGGTGCCGCTGAAGACGAAGCGCCCGCCGTAGGAGGCGTTGGCCGCGCTCTTGGCGGTCTCGATGAGCTGGTCGATCTCGTCGGCGATCTTGTTGCGGTCCTTCTGCGCCATCGTGCCGTTGCTGCCCTGCAGCGCGAGCTCGTTGGTGCGGTGGACGACCTCGGTGATCGAGCCGAGCGCGGCCTCCGTCGTGTCGAGCCAGCCCTTGGCGTCGGAGATCGAGCGCCGGTCGTTGGCCAGGCCCTGCAGCTCGGAGCGCAGCCGCATCGCGGTGTGCGTCGCGAGCGGATCGTCGGACGGCTTCTCCATCCGGCGGCCGGAGGAGATCTGGCGCTGGTACTTGGACACGAGCCCGGTGCTCGCGTTGAGGTCGGCGAGCAGCCGGCGACCGGTCATGCTCTCGGTGATGCGCCCGGCGCTCATCAGAGACCCACCCGGCCGGTGCGGTTGATGAGCTGGTCGAGCATCTCGTCGACCGTGTTCATGACGCGCGACGACGCCTGGTAGCCGCGCTGGAACTTGATCATGTTCACGACCTCCTCGTCCATGGCCACGCCGGCGACCTCCTGGCGACGCGTCTCCGCGTTGTCCACGAGGGCCCTGGCGGTCGTGTACTGACGGTTGACCGACGCGGCGTCGGCGCCGATGCGGCCGATCAGGTCGGCGTAGCTCGAGTCGGCGTTCCCGCCGCGCAGCGCGGCGATCTGCAGGGCGATGTCGTTCGAGCCCTTGGTGGCGAGGCTGCCGGCGCGGACGGCCGAGGCGGGGATCGTGACCGTGAGCGTGCTCGCCTCGCTGCCGGGCGTCGCGGTGAAGAAGGGCGGGGCACCGTGGATCGCGTTGACGCTCGTCTGCAGCGAGGTCGCGACCTGGTTGAGCTGCGACCGGTAGGCGGCCATCTTCGGGCCGAGGTCGATGAGCGCGCCGAGCTTGCCGCCCGGGGTCGTGAGCGGCTGCGGCCAGTTCGGGGGGTTGGTGCCGTCGACGAGCGGCAGCGCGGCGCCGCCGAACTCGACGCGGATGGCGCCGGTGCCGAGGTCGGTGATCGAGACCTGGCCGTACTGGGAGAGCTCGTCGAGCAGGACGTCGCGGCGGTCGAGCAGGTCGTTCGGCGTGCGGCCGCCCTGGACCGAGCGCTCGATCGCGATGTTGAGCTGCTGGATCTCGGCGGCGGCGGTGCTGATCGGGCCCGCCGGGCCGGTGATCTGCGCGTACTCGACGTTCGCGTCGGCGGCGACGGCGTTCAGGCGCGCGTCGAGCTGGCGGACGGCCGAGGCGAGGCTCTCGCCGTGCGTCACGAGCGCCTGGCGCGCGGGCGACGACTCGGGGTAGTTGCCGACGTCCGACCATGCGGTCCAGAACTGGCCGAGCAGCGCGCTGATGCCGTCCTCGCCGGGCTCGTTGAGCGCGGCCTCGATGTTGCCCAGCGAAGCCGCCGTCGTCGCGTGTCCGCCGAGCGCCATCTGCTGGCCGCGGAACTGCAGGTCGAGGAAGTTGCTGCGCATGCGCCGGTACGCCTCGACCTCGACGCCCTGGCCGATGAAGGCGCCGGCGCCGTTGGAGAGCGCGCCCGAGCCGATCTGCAGCGGATCGGCGGCGACGAGGGCCGCCTCCTGCCGCGAGTAGCCGACGGTGTTCGCGTTGGCGATGTTGTGCGACGTGACGTCCAGGCCGCGCTGCTGCGCGAGCAGGCCGCGCATGGCGGTCTGGAGGCCGGCGAAGCTCGAGATCGTGCTCATGCGCGGAGGTCCAGTGCGTGGAGGCGCTGCGTGGAGACCTGCGGCGCGCCCTGGTGGGCGGGGGGACGGTAGGCGGGCTGCTCGTCGGCGGTGAACGTGCGGACGAGGTGGTCGAGGAAGGCGAGCTCCTGACGCATGAGCGCGCGGTTGACGTGATGCTCGCGCTGGATCTCGGCGAGCAGGCCGCGCAGCTCGGAGGAGCGCTCGCGGGCGGCGTTGCCCTCGGCCGGCGTCATGAGGCTGATGAGCGCGTCGAGGGTGACCTCGTGCGGCTGGCGGGCGAGCATGCCGGCGGCGCCGACGAGCAGCGCGGTGCGCTGCTGCTCGAGCACGCTGCGGCGCTCGGTCTCACCCTGGATCTCGGTGAGGCACACGAGCACCTCGTCGATGTCCTGGCGGCGGGTCGCGGCGCCCTGGCGCAGGACGGCCTCGAGCAGGCGGTTCGCCGAGGCGATCTGCTCGGCGAGGTGGCCGAGGACGGCCCGCCCGACGTCGGACGTCTGCGGAGCGACGGCGAGCGCGCTCACTTCATCTGCTCCTTGAGGAGGCCCGCGGCGACGCCGACGCCGCCGGCGGCGACCATCGCGTCGGCGAGCGTTCCGGGAAGCATGTCGCGGTAGGCCTGGGTCGCGGCGCTCGCACCCTCGCCCTCGGGCAGCGCGCTCTTGGCGAGCTGCTCGGTGAGGGACATGAGGAGCTGGCGCTCGAAGCCGAGCGCGGCCTTCTCCTCCTGCGTCCTGCCGACGCCGGCCGGCAGGCCGGTCGGGTTGGCGCTCGTGATCGGCGTGATCGACATCAGCGCTTGACCCCGTTGGCGATGCCGAGGAGCTCGTCCTGCATCTTGATCGCCCGGGAGCCGAGCTCGAACGCGCGCTGCGACTCGATCATCTCGGTGAAGGCCTCGCCGATGTCGACGGTGGAGGCCTCGAGGGCGCCCTGCTCGACGCTGGTGGCGTTGCCGGCCGCGACGGCCGCGCCGCTCGCGTCGGTGGTGGAGAAGGTGTTGTCGCCCTGGGCGAGGAGGCCGCCAGGGGCGTTGACGGTGACGAGGTCGAGGCGGCCGAGGTTCTGGCCGCCCGCGACGACCGCGCCGTCGCGGCCGATCTTGAGCGCGTCGGGGCTCGTGCCCGCCGGGACCGTGATGCCGGTGCGGTGACCGCTCATCGTGGTCAGGCGGTTCTGGTTGTCGATCTGGAGCGCGCCGTCGCGGGTGAGGACCTGCTGGCCCTCGGCGTTGGTGACGCGCAGGTAGCCCGGGCCGCCGAGCGCGACGTCGAGCGGACGGTCGGTGCGCTGCAGCGCGCCCTGCGAGCTCGTGCGGCCGAGGAGCGTGGCGGCGGCGCCGGCACCCTCCTGCACGCCGGTCGCGGCGCCGGGGCCGGTGGGCGAGTACACGAGGTCGCGGAACGCGACGCGCAGCTTCTTGTAGCCGGTCGTGTTGACGTTCGCCAAGTCGTTGGCGGTGGCGTCCAGACGCTGCTGCTGGGCTGCCATGCCGGCAGCCGCGGTGTACATCCCTTCGAGCACGGGTCTCCTGATGTGGAGCCCTGGCTTCCTCCATAGGGAGGTCCAGCCAGTGGCGGGTCAATCTCAGTCGGAGTGATCGACTGGCTGGACCCGGACTTGAGGGAGCGTCCAGAACCTCTGGACGCGGGTCTACTAGGAGACCCTGCCGACCTGGTTCGCGGCCTTCTCCAGCGTGCTGTCGATCGTGGTGATGACGCGCTGGCCGGCCTCGAAGGCGCGCATGCTGGCGATCATGTCGACCATCGTGCGCGCGGCGTCGACGCCGGAGCCCTCGAGGGCCCCTGCGCGGACGTTGCCGGTGCCTGCACCCTGTGCGGCGCCGGTGAAGAGTGCGTCGCCCGCCTTGCGGGCGTTCGGGACCTCGAAGGTGGCGAGCGCGGCGGGGTCCGCGGTGCCGTCGGCGCCGACGCGGACCGGTCCGCCGTTGCGACCGACGACCTGGTTGCCCATCTGGTCGACGAGCACGCCCTGGTTGTCGGCGTTGAAGCGGCCGTTGCGGGTGTAGCGGACGCCCTGGTCCGTGTTGACCGCGAAGAAGCCCTCGCCGGTGATCGCGAAGTCGAGCGGCTCGCCGGTGTCCTTGACCGGAGCGCCGTCCATGTTGGTCTCCTGCACGGCGATGCTGACGCCGGTGCCGAGGGAGCCGATCGAGGCGCCGGACCGGCTGCTGGCGAGGAGGACCTCGTCGAAGCTCCGCTGCGCCGTGCGGTCGGGCTTGTAGCCCGGCGTCGCGGCGTTCGCGAGGTCGTTGGCGATCAGGTCCTGCCGAGCCATCTCGGAGAGCATCCCCGAGGCTGCGATGTAAAGGCCACGCTCCATCGATCCGGGTTCTCGGCTGATCCGCGAGGATGTTGAGCGTGGCCGGACCGATCGCAGACGTCGTCCTCCTTCGCGGGGTCTTCACCGACACCACGCTGAAGGCGGGCGTGGTGCTCGCCGCGCGGGTCCTCGACCGCGAGGGGCCGCGCGGGACGCTGCTGCTCAACGGCGTGCGGATGTCGGCGCAGCTGCCGCCGGACCTGGCCGAGGGCGACGCGCTGCGGGTGCGGGTCACGGAGGCGTCGGCCGAGCGCGTCGTACTCCAGGTCGTTCAGCAGGGGGCGCCGAGCGCGCCTGCGGGCCAGACGCCGCCGGCGGCGCTGATGCTCGCGCTGCCGGGCGGCGCGCACGTGCGGGTGCTCGAGGAGGAATCCGCGCCCGAGGGCGGCCGCGCCGCCCCCGGCCGCCGCTCGATCACCCTGCGCTACGACTCGCCCGCGCTCGGTCGCCTGGACTTCGTGCTCGACCTCGAGCAGGGCGCGGTCAGCGGGACGGTCCACGCGACGGCGGGCGACCCCGCGGCCCGGGCCCGCGCGGCCGCCTCCGAGCTCCAGACGGGCCTGTCCGAGGCCACCGGCCGGCCTGCGACGGTCGTCGTGCGCGAGCGCGAGGAGATCCTCGATGTCCGAGCCTGACAAGCCCAAGCGCGTCGCCGCCCTCTCCTACGACAAGGAGAAGGGAGGGGCCCCGAAGGTCGTCGCGGCGGGAAGCGGCCACGTCGCCGACCGCATCCTCGAGCTCGCGCGCGAGAACAACGTCCCCGTCCGGGAGGACGCGGCCCTCGCCGAGGCCCTGGCGAAGCTCCACCTCCAGCTCGAGATCCCCGAAGACCTCTACGCGGCCGTCGCCGAGGCCCTCGTGTGGGCCTACGCCCTCGACGCCCGCTCGAGGCCGCGCCCGTGACCGTGGAGCCCGGCCGGTACCGGCACTTCAAGGGCAACGAGTACGAGGTGCTCGGGACGGCCCGGCACTCCGAGACCGAGGAGGAGCTCGTCGTCTACCGGCCGGCCGACTCGGAGGAGTGGTGGGTGCGGCCGCTCGCGATGTTCGCCGAGACCGTCGAGCACGAGGGGCGCGTCGTACCGCGGTTCGCGTTCGTCGCTTAACGCGAGAGGGGCGCCGTGTGGCGCCCCTCTCAGCAGTGTCCCGTTGTACTTCGTCCTGCCCTACGTGTTCGTCGCCTAGGCGACGAGCTTGAACAGCGCCTCGTCCTCGGAGAGCTGCTTGCGCAGGTTCTTCTTCATCTGGCCGTGGATCTGGCAGACGCGGCTCTCGGAGACGCCGAGGATCTCGCCGATCTCCGCCAGCGTGAGGTTCTTGACGTAGAGCAGCACGGCGATCTCGCGCTCGCGCTGCGGCAGCTGGGCGAAGACCTCGCGGAACTTGTCCTTGGCCTCCGACGCGGCGGTCGCGTGCTCGGGATCGACGCGGTAGTCCTGCGAGGCGAGCGTGTCGATGCGCTCGATCGTGGTCTCGTCGTCGCTCAGCACGAGCGTGTTCAGCGAGGTCAGGTCCGACTGCTGGATCTCGTCCTGGCGGCGGCGCAGCTCGGAGACGGTGCAGCCGAGCGCCTCGGCGATCTCCTCGCGCGTCGGGCGACGCCGGTGCAGCGCGGTGAACTCCTCGACGGCCTTCTCGACGTCGCGCTCCCAGCGGCGGATCGAGCGCGGGGCCCAGTCCTGGCGGCGCAGCTCGTCGAGCACGGCGCCGTGGATGCGGGTCCACGCGTACTGCTCGAGCGTCGCGCCCTTCTCCGGGTCGTAGCGGTCGATCGACTGGATGAGCGCCTCGAGGCCGCAGGAGATGAAGTCCTCCACCTCGCAGCGGGCCGGCATCTCGCGGACCTTCTTGTAGACGATGTACTTCACCAGCGGGGCGAAGGTCAGGACGAGGCGATCACGGGTGCGGCGATCGCCCGAGGCCTTGTACTCACGCCAGAGGGCGAGGCTGTCCTCGGAGGACATACGGCGGCGGGGCGCGACGGCGGTGGTGGCCATGATGGACGAGGGCTCCTTGGAGCGTGGGGGACGGGGCACTGCGGGACGGTTGAGGTATCGGAGACAGATGGGCGCTTCCGCATCCCCGATACCGGGGACTGGACGTGCGTCCATGCGTCCATCGAGTCCGTCCCCAGAAGTGATGACCCCGCGTCCAGAGGTGCACAACTTCCGACGCCGATAACGGCAGTCCCCCCTCGCGTGGAAGGAGCGCGCCTACAGATGGCGGCCGATCCGCCGATCACGCGGACGACATGGCCCTCCGCCTCACGGACTCCGCCGGCTCCCGGCGACCCGACCCCAGCCGCCGGCCAGCGCCGGCCACCGCCACCGCCCCCGCCGTCCTCCTCGCCGCTCGCGCGGAGGCCTTCCTGCGTGCGAGCGACCTCGACGGCTACCGGGCGCTCTTCGCCGAAGCCGCCAAGGTCGAGGACGTCCACCGCCGCTACGAGGCGCGCAAGCGCCTGATCGAGGCCGGCCTCGAAGCGAAGGGCGGTTCCCTCGCCGCCATCGCTCCGGTGTTCGCCACGGTCGCCGAGGCCGCGGTCACCGTCCTCGAGGAGGAGCCGCGCGAGCCCATCCTGCTCCAGTACACGGGCGTCGTCTTCTACGAGCTGGGCGAGCTCAAGGCCGCCGAGGCGCTCTTCAAGGCCGCCGTCCGCCTCGATCCCGAGCTGCCGCACATCGACGCGAACCTCGACGAGATCGCACGCCGGCGCCGCATCGGCCTGACCTCGATCAAGCTCCCGGCCAACGTCGCGCCGCGCCTGAAGCAGATCGCCGAGCGAGCCACCCGCGTCGCGCGTGTCGCGCGCCCGCGTGACGACCAGCGCATCAGCCTCTGCATGATCGTCAAGGACGAGGAGGCGATGCTGGGGCGGACGCTCGCCGCGGTCGCCGACCACGTCGACGAGATCATCGTCGTCGACAACGGCTCGACCGACCGCACGGTCGAGATCGCGACCGAGCACGGCGCGACGATCCTGCACCACACGTGGACGGGCGACTTCGCCGCCGCGCGCAACGTCTCGCTCGAGGCCGCCACCGGCGACTGGATCCTCTACCTCGACGCCGACGAGGTCCTCGTCGACGGCGACGGGCCCGCCCTGCGCGCGCTCGCGGGAAGGACCTGGCGCGAGGCGTTCTACCTCGTCTGGACCAACCACACGGGCGACGAGGAAGACGGCACCGCCGTCCAGCACAACGGCCTGCGGATGTTCCGCAACCGGCCCCAGTACCGCTTCGAGGGCCGCCTGCACGAGCAGTACGCCCAGCACCTGCCGGGCTTCCTCAAGGAGCGCCTGGAGCTCACGCAGGTCCGCGTCGACCACTTCGGCTACCTCGGCGTCGTCCGCGACGAGAAGGCCAAGTCCGCGCGCAACATCGAGCTGATCACCAAGCAGATCGCCGAGGGCACCTCCACGCCGTTCCTGCGGTTCAACCTCGGCACCGAGCTCGCCGCGGCCGGCAAGGCCGAGGCGTCGCTCGAGGAGTTCCGCTCCGCGTGGCACGACGTCACGACCGTCGAGGAGTTCAAGCGCCTCGGGTTCGTGCCCTCGCTGGGCAACCGCCTCGTCAAGATGCTGCGCGCCTGCGGGCACGACGAGGAGGCGCTGCGCGTCGCCGAGGACGTGCTCGAGCGGCTCCCCGGCTTCACCGACATCGTCTTCGAGCAGGCGCTCGCCAACAAGGCGCTCGGCGACACCGCCAAGGCCGAGGCGCTCCTGCGCCGGTGCCTCGAGATGGGCGACGCCCCGAGCCGCTACACGGCGACCGTCGGCTGCGGCACCTACTGGGCGCAGCTCGCGCTCGCCGAGCTCCTGCGCGAGCAGGGCCGCACCCCCGAGGCCGAGGCGCTCGTCGTCACGTGCCTGGCCGATCACCCGACGTTCCTCGGCGTCGTCGAGCCGTACGCCTCGACGCGCCTGGCCTGTGGCGCGGCGCCCGACGAGGTCGTCGCCGCCGTCTACGACGCGCTGCCGCAGATGTCGCCGGCCGCGCGCTTCAACCTGGCCGTCGCCCTGCACGAGCAGGGCGCGCGCGCCGAGGCCGAGCACGAGCTCGAGCAGGTCGTCGACGCACGTCCCGACAACGCTCCGGCTCGCCTGGCGCTCGTCGAGACGCTGCTGTCCCAGGCGCGCTTCGCCGACGCGGCCCTGGCGGCCGCGGCGGTGCCTGCCGACTCGCCGTTCCTGGGTGCCGCCGTGCGGGCACGCGTCTTCGCGGCGCTGGCCGACGGCGACCACGAGTCCGCCGCCGCCGCGCTGGCCGCCGCCGACAGCGTGCCCGGCCCCGAGCGCGCCGCGCTCGAGGCATGGCGGGCCGTCCTGGCCGGCGACCAGCCTGCCTCGGTTCTCCCTGCCGCGGCCGCCGACAGCGTCGTGGTGATGCTCGAGGCGCTCGCTCGCGTCGAGGCCTTCGACGCCTTCGAGCTGCTGGCGGGCCGCCTGGACACGCTCGACCTGCCCTGGCGCGAGAAGCGCGAACGGCTCGCGGGCGTGTACCTGCGCCGCGGCTTCGTGGACCTCGCCGCCGACGAGTGGCTGACCGCGTGCGAGGCCGAGGGCCCGGACGCGCCGGCGATGATCGGCCTGGCGCAGGTCGCCTGGGCCAAGGGCCTTGCGGAGGACGCCATCGCGTTCGCCGAGGAGGCCAAGACGCTCGACCCGAACGACCCCACCGCCGGCCTCCTCGCCGAGCGCCTCGCGGCCGCTGCCGCCTGACGTCAATGAGCCTGGACGTTCTCAGCTCGTACACATGGCCGTCCACCCTGAAGGACGGTCAAGCGAGCGCACCTGCCTCCGATGACCTGGATCGAGACCGCTTCCACGGATGGACGCGGCAAGGATCCAGGAGGAGTCAGGATGACGTCCATCGTTCCGCCGTCGGGGCCACCGCCCTTCGGCCCGACCGCACCGGCACCGCCGACGCGTACGGGTGCGACGGGGTTCGCGCAGGTCTTCGACATGGCTGCGGCGAGGGCGCGGAGGGAGCAGGCGCTGACCACCCCAGTCATTCCCCAGACGGTCCTTCAGGAGATGGACTCGGCACGGCTCGTGCTCGAGGCCCTCGACGCGCAGGGTCACGAGCTGCGGTTCGACCGCGAGCTCGGCGGCCGGATCCGTGCGGAGCTCCGCACGGTCGACGGCACCGCCGTCCGGCAGGTCCCGCTGACCGAAGTGGTCGACGTGGGCAGCCCCGACACGCCGTCCGCAGCCTGAGGCAGGGAAGCTAGTCATGGCCGGGATCCAGATGAGCGGGCTCGCGTCCGGTATGGACACGGCCGCGCTGATCACCCAGCTCATGAACGTCGAGCGGCTTCCGCGCGCCCGCATGGAGCGCCAGCAGGCGGCCGTGCAGCAGCGCCAGGACGTCCTCAAGGAGCTCAACCTGAAGCTCAAGGCGCTGAAGAACGCCGCTACGGACCTCCAGTCCGGCGCGGTGTGGAGCCCGGCCCGCAGCGCGGTCTCCGACGACTCGGCGCGCGTCAGCGTCCGTGCCAGCGGCGGCGCGATCACGCCCGGCACCTACGACGTCGAGGTCCAGCAGCTCGCCACCGCGGCGACGCAGTCGTGGACGCACCAGGTGCGCCCCAACGCGCACCAGCTGACGATCACCGACTCGGCGACCGGCACACCGGTCCTGGTGGACATCGCGAGCAACTCGACGCTCGACCAGGTCGTCGCCGCGGTCAACGCCAAGGCCGAGTCGCCCGTCACGGCGTTCAACGACAACGGCCAGATCACGTTCACCTCGAAGACGATCGGCGCCTCGAGCGCCTTCACCGTCTCCGGCTCGTCGCTGAGCGCGCAGACCGCGCAGGGCGGCGGCACGAACGCCGCGTTCACGGTCAACGGCGTCGCGCACACCTCGACGAACAACGTCTCGACGACGGCCGTCGCGGGTGTCGAGATCACGCTCGGCGGCCTGTCGGTCCCCGGCACGCCGGTCCGTGTCACGACCGCGGAGACGCCGGTCGAGAAGTCGACCGTCTCGGCGAAGATGAAGGCGTTCGTCGACGCCTACAACGCGGTCGTCGACTTCTCCCGGGCCAAGCTCGCCGAGAAGCCCAACCCCAAGGCCGCGACGATGACCGAGGCCAAGGTCGGCGTCCTCTACGGCGACCGCGGCGTCACTCAGATCCTCAGCAACCTGCGCCGGGCGATGATGGACCCGATCGCCGGCAACCCGGACGCCCAGAACGAGATGCACGAGATCGGCATCTCCACCGGCGCCGCCGTCTCGACCGTCCAGCAGGACAAGGTCGCCGGCCGGCTGACCTTCGACGAGACGAAGTTCAACAAGGCCTGGGAGACGAACCGCGGCGACGTCGAGAAGCTCCTGCGCGGAGACGGCGTCACCGGCGGGTTCGCACAGCGCCTCGACGCGCTCGTCGCCCCGCTCGTCGAGGCCGGCGGCACGTTCGACGGCCGCATCACCGCGACCCAGAGCCAGCTCAAGACCTTCACCGACTCGCTCGCCCGCATCGACCGGCGGCTCGAGCGCAAGGAGGACTTCTACCGGCGTCAGTTCACGACGCTGGAGACCGCGCTTCAGCGCGCGCAGTCCATGCAGACCGAGATGTCCGGCCAGCTCGCCGGGCTGAGCAGCAACAAGTAGTCCAACACCCGCTGAGACGATCTCAAGCGGTCCTGCGGACGCCCGATCACCAGGGCGACCGTTGATGTCCACCGGAGGCCAGATGAACCCGTACGCGTCCCCCGCGGCGTACCGACAGAGCAGCGTGATGACCGCCAGCCCAGGGCAGCTGGTCGTCATGCTCTATGACGGCATGGCGCGCTTCCTCAAGCAGGCCGAGATCTCGGCCGAGGAGGGTGCGTGGGGTCACGCGAGCGATCGCATGACCAAGGCCGACGCGATCCTCGACGAGCTGCTCATCACGCTCGACCTCGAGGCCGGCGGCGAGGTCGCCACCCGCCTGCAGGGCATCTACGTCTTCTGCAAGAAGCTCCTGATCGACGCCCGCGTGGAGCGCGACGTCGACCACGTGCGCCACGCGGCCCGGCTGCTCGCCAGCCTGCGCGAGGCGTGGGCCGAGGCCGCCGCGGCATGACCGACGCGCTGCGCCGTCTCGTCGAGCTGGCGAACGCCGAGCACCGTCTCGTCGCCGCCGCCGAGGCCGACGAGCTCGCCGCCGTGCAGGACGGCATGGCGCAGGCGTTGTCCGAGCTGCCCGACTTCCTCGACGCCGACTCGCGCACCCGCCTGGCCGAGGCCTACGCGCTGCGGGAGCGCACGATCACGCTGCTGCGCGCCGCCCGCGACGAGGCGGCTGCCGAGGTCGCCAAGCTCGATCACGGCCGCTCCGCGGTCCGCGGCTACGCGCCCGCCGGCATGTCTGCCGGTACGTCGAGCGTCGACAGCAGCGTCTAGCCCCTCAAGAACGGGCGGCGGGGTCCGATGACCCCGGGTGCCCGCCATGGACGGTGGGCGCCGGACAAGAGCCCAGGGACGGGTTCGCCCAACGCTTCACCCGTTCCACCATGCTCTTCGACGCCACTCACTTCGCCCTCGAACGCGCCCTGCAGGGTTCGTCGATGCGCCACGCCGCGCTCAGCGAGAACATCGCGAACGTCAACACGGTGGGCTACCGCCGCAAGGACGTCGACTTCCACAGCGCGCTGCAGGCCGCCATGCCCGGCGGCAAGAGCGCGATCGGCTCCGTGCCCTTCGCGACCAACGTCGACGACGCCGCTCCGGTGCGCGCCGACGGCAACTCGGTCGACATGGACACCGAGAACGCCGCCCTTGCGCAGAACGCCCTCGAGTACGAGGCGCTCACCCAGGTGCTGCGCGCCCGCGACGAGATCATCCGGACGGCGCTGGGCTAGTCATGGGCCTCTTCGACGCGATCAGCATCTCCGGCAGCGGCCTCTCGGCCGAGCGCCTGCGGATGGACGTCACCGCCGAGAACCTCGCCAACGCGCAGTCCACGCGCGGCGCCGACGGCCAGCCGTACCGCCGCAAGGAGGTCATCCTCAAGCAGGCCGACGGGAACTTCGAGAGCGCGCTGCGCCGCGCGAGCGCCAACGGCTCGAGCTCGCAGACGCCGGTCGGCCGCGGCGTCGAGGTCTCGGCGATCGTCGAGGACACCGCCCCGAACCGTCAGGTCTACGACCCCGGCCATCCCGACGCCAACCCGCAGGGCTACGTCGAGATGCCGAACGTCGACTCGGTCACCGAGATGGTCGACCTCATCTCCTCCTCGCGCGCCTACGAGGCGAACGTCACCGCGATGCAGACCGCGAAGTCCATGTTCACCCGCACCCTCGACCTCCTCAAGTAGCGATGCCGATCGATCCCGCCTTCCTCACGACGGGCCCCGACTGGAACATCTCGCTCGAGGCTCCGGGCGGTGCCGCCGTCGACGTCGCCCCGAGCCAGGACTTCGGCGGCGTGCTCGGCAAGCAGATCCAGAACCTCGCCGACATGCAGACCGACGCGGCCAAGGCCTCGAACGAGCTTGCGACCGGCACCGCGACGGACCCCGCCGAGACGGTCATGGCCGTCGAGCGCGCCCGTCTCTCCATGCAGATGGCGTCGACGCTCCGCACCAAGGGCGTCGAGGCCATGAACGACATCTTCCACACCCAGGTATGAGACGGGCCCCCCACCCACCCGTCCATTCCTAGACCCCTCGCACGTTCCCTAACCCCTCTCGCTTCCGTCCCCCTCCCGGAGCCTCATGCCAGCCCTCCTCCAGCAGATGTCCCCCAAGGGACGCATCGTTCTCGCCGCCTCCGCGGCGGGGATCCTCATCGTCGCGTTCATGATGTTCCGGCTCGCCACCGCGCCGAGCTACTCGACGATGATGACCGGGCTCGACCCGGCCGAGGTGGGCCAGATCACGGCCGCGCTCGACGAGAAGGGCATCCCGTACGAGCTGCAGAACAACGGCACCGCGCTGGCGGTCGAGAAGGCGCAGTCCGGCGCGGCGCGCGTCGCGCTCGCCGAGGGTGGCGTGAGCGGCGGCGGCGCCGGCTCCGAGCAGCCCGGCTACGAGCTCCTCAAGGACCAGAAGCTCGGCGCCTCGGACTTCCAGCAGCGCATCACGTACCAGCGTGCGCTCGAGGGCGAGCTCGCCCGCACCGTCGACCAGATCGAGGGCGTCAACGGCGCCGAGGTCCAGCTCACCCTCCCCGAGGACGAGCTGTTCGCCGACGAGAAGAAGCCGGCCACCGCGGCCGTGCTCCTCGGCGGCTCGTCGACCTCGCTCGACGCCGCGTCCGTGAAGGGCGTCGCCAACCTCGTCTCCTCCTCGGTCGAGAACCTCAAGACCGACAACGTGACCATCACCGACGCGACCGGCCGGATGCTGTGGCCGAACAACGCGCCGGGCTCCGAGGGCGCGCAGATGGCGAGCAAGACCGCCGCCGAGGCGAAGTACGCCAACGAGCTCGAGTCGTCGCTGAACGCGCTGCTCATGCGCACCGTCGGCCCCGACAAGGCCCAGGTCAAGGTCAAGGCCGACCTCGACGTCGACCAGGTCAAGGAGAAGCAGCTGCGCTTCGCCCGCAAGGGCACGCCGGCCGAGGAGCTCGAGGAGACCGAGAAGCTCGAGGGCAACGGCGCGGGCGGCACCGGTGCCGGCACCCGCGCGAACATCCCGACCTACGCGGCCGCCGAGCGCGGCGGCGCCGGGGCGTCGAACTACGAGAAGGAGAGCCGGACGACGAAGTACAACGTCGACCGCACCGTGACCGACAGCGTCCGCGCGCCGGGCACGGTCAACCGCCTTGACGTCGCGCTCGTCCTCGACAAGTCGCTCGGGCCGCAGCGCGCCGAGCTCGAGAAGGCGATCGCCGGCGCGGCGGGCATCCAGCGCGACCGCGGCGATTCGATCGTCACGAGCCAGCTCGCCTTCGCCAAGCAGCCCGAGACCAAGGAGGCCGCCGCCGGGGTGGGTGGGATCGCATCGGAGGGCGCGGCCGACATGGCCAAGTACGGCGGGCTCGGCCTCGCGTCGCTGCTCTTCCTGCTCTTCGTCGGGCGCCACCTGCGCAAGCGCGAGGGCGAGGCCCTGATGGACGAGCCGATGTGGCTGCGTCAGATCGAGGCCCCGCAGTCGCTGTCCGAGCTCGAGGCCGCGCAGTCGGCCGGCGCCGGCGGCCCGACCTCGGCGCTCGACCAGCGCAAGAAGGTCGAGGAGGCCGTGCGCAAGGAGCCCGAGCGCGTCGCCGCCCAGGTCCGCAACTGGCTGTCGGAGGACCTCTAGGCCATGTCGACCGACCTCGCCCTCCAGACCGCGCCGGGGGAGCTGGCCCCGGCCGTCCCGCCGTCGCAGTTCGCGGGGCTCAAGGGCCGGCAGAAGGCCGCCGTCCTGCTCATCGCGCTCGGCGCGCAGAACGCCGCCGAGATCCTCAAGCACCTCTCCGACCGCGAGGTCGAGACGCTGTCGCTCGAGATGAGCGCGCTCGACCGCGTGCGTCCCGAGGAGACCGACATCGTCTTCGGCGAGCTCTCCGAGCGCGTCATCGCGTCCGAGGCGATCCGCTCCGGCGGCGTCGAGTACGCCCGCGAGGTGCTCGAGCACCTGCTCGGCCCCGATCGCGCCCGCGAGGTGCTGGCGATCGTCACCGAGGTCCAGGAGGGCAAGCCCTTCGACTTCGTGCGCCGCACGCCGCCCGAGCAGATCGCCGCCTTCATGA
>CADCVT010000122.1 GCA_902806215.1 uncultured Solirubrobacteraceae bacterium
AGGTAGCCGGCGGCGGCGAGGGCGCTGGGGCCCTCGTAGACCGACGCGTTGGAGACCGGCAGGCCGGTGAGCTCGGAGATCGCCGTCTGGTACTCGAACATGACCTGCAGGGAGCCCTGCGAGACCTCGGGCTGGTACGGCGTGTACGGCGTGAGGAACTCCGAGCGCGACGTGAGCATGTCGACGATCGCCGGGACGTACGTGTCGTACATGCCGGCGCCGAGGAACGAGACCTCGTCCTCGGTCGACACGTTCTTGGCCGCCAGCTCGCGCAGGTGGTCGTAGACGTCCTGCTCGGTCATGCCCTCGGGCAGGCCGAGCTCGCGGTCGAGCTTGACGCCCTCGGGCACGAGCTCGGCGAAGAGCTCGTCGATCGACCCGACGCCGATCGTGGCGAGCATCTCCTCGAGGTCCTGCGGGGTGACGGCGGTGTACTTGCTCAAGTGGTCAGTCCAATCCGGATACGTACGTCGGCTGGTCGAGGAGCTCGTCGACCTGACTCGTATCGGACAACTTCACCTTGACGAGCCACCCCTCACCGTAGGGGTCGGTGTTGATCGTCTCGGGCGCGTCGGCGAGACCGGTGTTGACCTCGACGATCTCGCCCGACAGCGGCGCGACGACGTCGGAGACGGCCTTGACCGACTCGACCTCGGCGTAGGACTCGTCCTTCGTGGTCGAGGAGCCGACCTCGGGCGGGTCGAAGAAGACGACCTCGCCGAGCGCGTCCTGGGCGAACCAGGTGATGCCGAACGTGGCGACGTCGCCGTCGATCCTCGCCCAGTCGTGCTCGGGGTGGTAGAGCAGCTCCTCGGGGTACGTGCCGTCGGCCATGCCTAGGTCTCCTCGGGTCGGTACAGCGGCCGGCGCTCGACCCGCGCCTGCCGGGTCTTGCCGCGGACGTCGATCTCGATCTGGTTGCCCGGGTCGGCCTTGGCGGCGGGCAGGTAGGCCATGCCGATACCCACACCGAGGCACGGCGACAACGTCCCGCTCGTGACCTCTCCCCCGCCGGCGACCTCGTTGCCCTGGCGGGCGATCCCCGGGCCGGTGAGCACGAACGGCGCGAGCTTCTCGGCCGGGCCGGCCTCGCGGGCGGCGCGCACGGCGTCCGAGCCGATGAAGCCCGTGTTCTCCTTGCAGCACCAGCCCAGGCCGGCCTCGATCGGGCCGCGCTCCTCCATGAGGTCGTTGCCGTAGAGGTGGAAGCAGACCTCGAGGCGCAGCGTGTCGCGGCTGGCGAGGCCGGCCGGCGCGGCGCCCTTGGCGGTCACCGCGTCCCACACGGTCTCGGCGCCGTCGGGCGGGATGAGCAGCTCGAGCCCGTCCTCGCCGGTGTAGCCCGTGCCGCAGGCGAGCAGCTCGACGCCGGCGAGCGTGATCGCCGCGGTCTTGAAGCGCGTCGGCAGCTCGTCCTCGGTGAGCTTCTGGAGCAGGTCGCGGGCGTGCGGGCCCTGGACGGCGAGCATCGCGTACTGCTCGTGCGCGTCGATGACCTCGACGTCGAAGTCCTTCGCATGACGCTGGAACCACGCGAGGTCCTTGTCGTGGTTCGACGCGTTGGTGACCGTGAGGTAGCGGCCCTCGGCCAAGCGGTACGTGAACAGGTCGTCGAGCACGCCGCCGTCCTCGCGGCACAGCACGCTGTACTGCGCGCCGCCGTCGGCGATCTTCGACACGTCGTTGGAGAGGATGCGCTGGAGGAACTCGAGCGCCTGCGGGCCGCGCGTCTCGATCTCGCCCATGTGGCTGACGTCGAAGACGCCGACGTCGCGGCGGACGGCGAGGTGCTCCTCACGCACGCCCGTGTACTGGACCGGCATCTCCCACCCGGCGAACGGCACGAGACGCGCCCCGGCCGCCGCATGGCGCGCGTGCAGCGGCGTATGACGGAGGGTCTCTGCGGGAGCGGCCATGGCGCCCGCAGAAGCTAGCAACGGGAGCGACCCGCGGCCGCTGCGTCAGATGCCCGGCGCCCGCGCCCCGGTCGGCTTCGGCAGGAAGGTGCAGCTCACACCGGTGGACGTCCCGTCGAGGCGGTCGATCGTGAAGTAGGTCTTGTAGACGGTCGAGCTGTAGCCACCCCGCTTGTACATCCCACTGAGCCACGTGATCTTCTTGCCGGTGACCTTGTACCGGCCCTTGGTCGTGCGCTTGAGCTTGCTGCCCACGCGCTCCGAGCCCACGAGGTAGCGGCCGCCGGACATCAGCTTGACCGAGTTCACGTAATCGAAGGTGTCGATGCCTTCGCAGTCGTAGATGCCGAGCTTCGGGGCGGCGGCCGAGGCGGGGGCCGCGGCGGCCGCGCCGGCGAGGACGATGGTGAGCGCGGTCGCCGCCGTCATGATCTTCGGTCGAAGCATCGGGTCAGCCCTTCCCGACGCGCGTGCACGCCCAGCGCGCCTCGTCGCCACCGCTGAACCGGACGGTGATGAACAGGCGCGAGCGCTTGCCGTCGATCGCCGTGGCCGTCGACTTGTCGAGGCCGCCGCCGATGAAGCGCGTCACACCCGCCTCGTAGCGGTAGCGGCCCTTCTTGCCCTTGCCCTGCCGATAGCGATTGCCGCCGAGGAGGGTGATGAAGCCTCGCGTCTGGCTCGTGTAGCCGTCTCCGTTGAAGACGGACTCCGAGCAGCCGTACTTGCCCTTCAGCGGCGGGCCGGCGGCGCGCTCGCGGTTCGCGGGCTTCGTCGTCGCGCCGGTGAACGCCCGGACCCGCGAGTGCAGGACGTTGACCTCGATGGGCTTGCCGTTGTCGTTGAAGTCGCCCTTCACGCGGTACTGGTGGCCCTCGGGGAAGACCTCCAGGACGACCGCCTCGGTCCACTGGCCGACGTAGTACTCGGCCTCGACTTTGTCGCCGACCTTGAACTCGTTCGGAGCGGCCGACGCCGGCGCGGCGGTCAGGGCCAGGGCGAAGGCACACGCGAGCATGACGATGGTCGCGCGTGCGGCGACGGTGGCGATGGGCCTGGGCGGCAACGGGGGGATCCTTGCTCGGAGGGGAGGTCGGGGCTCGCCGGACTGCGCGGTCCCACTGATCGAGGATCACATCGGCCGCGGAGCCCCGCCGCTGTAGGCCTCCGTCCCGGTTCACGGAAAGACTGGGGTGGCACCCCAGGCCGAGGGTGACTTCACGCTGTCGACGGGCCTAGGGCGCAGGGCGCCCCGGGCGTCAGGTCACCCGTTCTGGGAGTCCTTGGTGCGGTAGACGTGGCAGAGGAGGTCGGTGAGCAGCTCGTCGAGATCGTCTCGGGAGGCGACCTTCAGGAGGCGGAGGTGCTCGCTGAGCTCCTGGGATGTCATCTGAGGCTTCTGCACGGGGCGAGCCTCCCATGCGGCACCCCCGTTGGCAATCCCCAGAACGACGATTCCGCATCGAACAATCGTCTACTTCCCTTGCGCCTCACCGGGCGCGGCGGCGCTAGCGGTCGCGCAGGAAGGGCGGGATGTCGATGTCGTCGTCGCTGATCTCGAGCGACGACCGCTGGCGGTCGCTCATGCGCGGCGAGCGGTCGCGCGGGCCCTGCCGCTCCTCCTCGCGCGCGCTGCGCACCCCGCGGACCGGCCGGCCCGTGTGGTCGAAGCCCGTGGCGATGACGGTGACGCGGACGTCCTCGCCCATCGTCTCGTCGATCACGGCGCCGAAGATGATGTTGCTGTCGCTCGAGCTCGCGCTCTGGACGATCTCCGCGGCCTCGTTGACCTCGAACAGGCCGAGGTCGCGGCCGCCGGTGATGTTGAGCAGGATGCCGGTGGCGCCCTCGACGGACTCCTCCAGCAGCGGGCTCGAGATCGCGGCGCGGGCCGACTCGCTCGCGCGGGACTCGCCCGTCGCGGTGCCGATGCCCATGAGCGCGCTGCCGGCGTCGGACATGATCGTCCGGACGTCGGCGAAGTCGAGGTTGATCAGGCCCGGGATGGTGATCAGGTCGGTGATGCCCTGGACGCCCTGCCTCAGGACGTCGTCGGCGAGGCGGAACGCGTCGAGGATGCTCGTGCGCCGCTCGACGATCGCGAGCAGCTTCTCGTTGGGGATGACGATGAGCGTGTCGACGACCTCGCGCAGGCGCTGGATGCCCTCGTCGGCCTGGCGCGTGCGCTGCGAGCCCTCGAAGCCGAACGGCTTCGTGACGACGCCGACGGTGAGCGCGCCGATCTCCTCCTTGGCGATCTCGGCGATGACGGGCGCGGCGCCCGTGCCGGTACCGCCGCCCTCGCCCGCGGTGACGAACACCATGTCCGCGCCCTTGAGCGCCTCCTTGATGTCGTCGCGCGACTCGGCCGCGGCGCCGAAGCCGACCTCGGGGTTGGCGCCCGCGC
>CADCVT010000123.1 GCA_902806215.1 uncultured Solirubrobacteraceae bacterium
CCGCGGTGCTCGTCGAGCTCGCCGCGCTGCTCCTGGTCAAGCGGCCCGTGGTCTTCGGCGCCGTCGCCGGTGCCCTGATCGGCACCGTCGGCTTCGCCACCGAGTACGCGTGGACCCAAGTCGCGTTCAAGCTCCCCTGGACCCCGGACATCCTCGTCGAGGGCCTGCTGCTGTCGACGCTCGTCGGCGTCGGTGCCGGCGCGGCCGGCGCGCTGCTCGCGGTCGGGCTGCAGGGCCGGCTCCCGTCGGTCGCGGTCTCCCGCGCGGTGCCCGGGCTTGCCGTGCTCGCGCTCGGCCTCGCGCTGTTCCTCGGCCTGAAGACGGCCGAGCCCGACGGCACGCGCGTCACCGTGGCCATGGCCGGCGACGGCAACGCGACCGTCCGCTTCGAGCCCGATCGTCGCGCGTCGGACAGCGCGTGGGTCACCGTGACCGCGTGGCAGGGCGGCGGGCTGCACGTCGACCACCTCGAGCGTCAGGCCGACGGCGCGTACCGCACGACCGAGCCGATCCCGATGGGCGGCAACTGGAAGTCGCTGCTGCGCGTCCACGACGGATCCGTGCTCGCCGCCGTGCCGATCGACCTGCCCGAGGACGCGGCGATCCCGGCCCCGGCGATCCCCGCCGGCGACGGGTTCACCCGGCCGCTGCAGGAGGAGATCACGATCATGCAGCGCGAGCGCAAGCAGGACGTCGCCGGCTGGCTGTGGCCCGCCGCGGCGACCCTCGTCCTCGCGCTCTACCTCGCCTTCCTCGCCGCGCTGGCGTGGGGCGTCGGCCGGATCGGCCGCGCCCAGGAGGAGCAGCGCGAGGACACGCAGCCGCCCGCGACGGAGCGCACCGAGCGCTTCCGCGGGGCCACGCCCGTCGGGGCGTAGGCACGACGCTCACGAACGTCCGTCAGCGGGGGCCCTGGCCCCGGTTGGCGAACGTTCGCGCGTTCAGGCGCGGATTCCGACGGGACCTACGCCTGCTCAGGCGTACAGCTCGGTCCAGTCGGCGCCGTCCAACGCCAGGCCGCTCCCGCCGACCTGCGCGACCTTCCGCCAGTCTCTTGCCTCTGCGAAGCCCACGCGTGCCCATGTGCCGAGGAAGTCGCCGAGCGACCGGCCGAGCACGAGGCCGTGGTAGTACGGGCCGGCTCCGAGCAGGTCGTGCTGCCACAGGACGACCGAGCCGTCGCGGTCGAGAGCCAGGCAGTCCCCGGACGCGAACCGCTGGAACGGCGTCCACGTGAGCCAGGTCTCGCGCGCGAGCTCGAGGTGCTCGCTGCCGCTGTCCGCCTCGTCGTCGAGGATGGACTCGTAGTCGTCGATCCCCTCCGTGACCTCGTCGGGCGTCATGAGCTCCAGGCTGCCCGCGACCGCGTCGTCACCGAGCCGCTTCGTCTCGTCGTACCAGTCGAGCTCGACACTCGCCGCGACGGCCCAGATCGCGCGGATCGCCGGATGGGCGCGCTGGGCGAGGGCCGGCGGGACGGCTGCGGGGGGCGCGACGCGCGGACCGTCGGGCTCGATGCCGTGATCGCGGAGGGCGTCCGCGACCCGACGAGCCAGCGAGACGAGGTCGTCGCCTGTCACGCGTACCTCCGCGCGACGCGTTCGGCCCGTTCGACGTAGCTGCCGCCGAAGAGCACCGCGTGTACGAGCAGCGGGAACAGCTGGTGGAGCTCGACTCGGTCCTCGTGGCCCTCGGCGCGGGGTGCGACCTCGTCGTAGGCGGCGAGGAGACTCGGGCTGGGGGGGCCGAAGAGCTGGAGCATCGCCAGGTCGACCTCGCGGTGGCCTCCGTAGGCGGCCGGGTCGATGAGGTAGGGGCCGTACACGTTGCCGCTCCAGAGGTCTCCGTGGAGCCTGGATGGCGGCTCCGGTGGTCCGCAGAGTTGGTCGAGCCTTCGGACGACAGCGTCGGTCACGGCTTCGAGTCCCACCCGCGCAGCGAGCGGCGCCAGCCGCTTCTCGCCGTAGAACGTCGGCCAGTCGGGCGCGGGCTCGTTCGGGAGGACGAGCGGTCCGATCCGCAACGGCACGCTGTCCTCGCCGACGCCGATCTCCGAGCGGGCGGCGACCGCGCCCGGGGGAGAGGCTCCGAAACGCGGGGCACCGGAGAGGTGCATCTGCGCGAGCCGTCGCCCCAGCTCCTCGGGATCCGCGTCGACACGCTCGAGCCACTCCAGCGCGAGGAAGTCGTCGCCCGCCTCGACGACCTCGGGCACGAGAGCGCCGCCGTCGCCCAGCCACGCAAGCCCGGCGGCCTCCGTCGCGTACTCGCCGGCCACGGCACCGGCACGCGTCTTCACGAACACGTGCGTGCCGTCGTCGAGCCCGACCGCGTACGCGTCGTTGATGTCGCCGCCCGCGACGGGCCGCGAGCCGACGACCGCGCGGCCGGCGATCTCAGACGGGACGCTCACCCGCGCGCAGCGACCTCGTCGAGCAGCCCCGCGCAGGCGGCCTCGACCAGGTCGAGCACCTCGTCGAACCCGCCGGCGGCACCGTAGTAGGGATCCGGGACGTCGAGGTCGCCGCCCGCCGACGCCGGGTCGAACTCTCGCAGCAGCCGCACCTTCGCGCGAGCCTCGTCGTCGGGCGCGAGCGCCCGCAGCGCGGCGACGATCTCGCGGTCGGCCGCGAGGATCAGGTCGAACTCGTCGAAGTCGCTCGCGCGCACCTTGCGCGCCGCGCCCTCGAGCGTGATCCCGCGCCGCGCGGCGGCGCGCGTCGAGCGCTCGTCCGGCGGCGCGCCGACGTGCCACCCGCCGGTTCCCGCACTGTCGATCGTGATGGCGTCCTCCAGACCGCGCTCGCGCACGAGGCGCCGCATCACGCCCTCGGCGGTCGGCGAGCGGCAGATGTTCCCCAGGCAGACGAACAGGAGCTTCATGCGGCAGGATGATGACGGCATGGACCTGGGACTCGAGGGCAAGGTGTGCGTCGTCACCGGCGCCAGCAAGGGGATCGGCCTGGCGACGGCGACGAAGCTGTGCGCCGAGGGAGCCCAGGTGCTCTTCGTGTCGCGCAGCGAGGGCGAGGTCGCCGAGGTCGCCGGGGGCTGCCGCGGCGAGTGGCTCGCCGTGGACGTCACCGAACCCGGTGCGGCCGAGCGGATCATCGCCACGTGCGCCGAGCAGATGGGCGGGATCGACGTGCTCGTCAACAACGCCGGCACGTCGTTCGCGCGCCCGTTGGGCGAGCTGACCGACGAGGACTGGCACGGCCAGTGGGACCTGCACGTGATGGCGCCGATGCGGCTCATGCGCGCCGCGGCACCACGGATGGCGGCGGCAGGCGGAGGCCGGATCGTGAACGTCGCGTCGAGCGCCGGCAAGCGGCCCTCGCTGACCAACGCGGCCTATTCGGTCACCAAGGCCGCCGAGCTCTCGCTCAGCCGGGTGTTCGCCGACTCCTACGCGAAGCAGAACGTGCTCGTCAACGCGGTCGCCCCGGGAGCGACGGCCTCGCCGCTGTGGACGGGGGAGGGTGGTCTCGCCGACCAGACCGCGGGGGACGGCACGCGCGAGGAGGCGATCGCGGCCCAGGAGGCGAAGGTGCCGCTCGGCCGATTCGCCTCGCCGGAGGAGGTCGCCGAGGTGATCGTGTTCCTCGCCTCGGACCGGTCGAGCACGGTCACAGGAGCCGCGTGGTCGGTCGACGGCGGCACCGTCGCCACGATCGTCTGACGTGTCACCGGTGCGATCGCTCCGCGTCTGGTTATACGGTCCCGCACCATGTCCTATGACACGCAGCAGCCAACGGCCCCTCAGGGGCAGCATTCCGGTGGAGGCGACGGACCTTCCGGGCCCCGCGCTGGGTTCTGGCCGCGGTTCGCCGCCGCATTCATCGACGGGTTGGTCCTCGCCATCCCGTACATCATCATCGCGGTGGCGGTCGATCCTGCGGTCGGCTATCTCGTCTACCTCGTCGGCAGCATCGTCTACTACACGATGCTCGAGGGCGGGCCGAAGGGGCAGACGCTCGGCAAGAACAGCATGAACATCCGGGTCTACGACCTCAAGCAGGGCGGCTCGATCGGGTACGGCCGCGCGTTCATCCGCTGGATCGGACGGATTCCCTCCGGCATCCTGCTCCTCGGCTACCTGTGGTCGATCTGGGACAAGGAGAACCAGACCTGGCACGACAAGTTCGCGGGCTCGGTCGTCGTGCCCGAGAGCGCCTACCCGGTCGACTGAACCTTGGCGGGCGCGGTCGAATCACGGCAAGGGCTGCGCCCGCTCGGCGTCGGCGAGCTGCTGGACGCGGCGATCAAGGTCTGCACGGCGAACGTCGGCACGCTGATGAAGGCGGTCCTCGTCGTCCTGGTCCCGGTGCAGATCGTGTCGGCGATCATCCTCGCGTCGACCGTCGACGACGCCGACTACCTGAACCTCACGACGCTCGAAGCCGACTCGACGCCCACGGCGGCCTTCTGGGCGGGGCAGATCGCCGTCGCGCTGCTGGCCGGCCTGTCGTACCTGCTGGCCACGGGCGCCTGCTTCCACGCGATCGCGGAGGGGTGGCTCGGGCGCAAGCCCGACTGGCGAGAGAGCCTGCGCTTCGCGTTCCGGCGGGCGCACTCACTGCTGTGGGTGAGCGTGCTCTACGGCCTCGCGGTCCTGCTGGGCTTCATCGCGTGCGTCGCGCCGGGCGTCTGGCTTGCGGTCGCCTTCGGTGTCGCCTACCCGGTGCTGTTCGTCGAGGACATCCGTGGGGCCGGGGCACTCGGCCGATCGCAGGAGCTCGTCAAGGGCCGGTGGTGGCCCACGTGCGGCGTGATCGTCATCGGCTTCGTGCTCGCCGGGATCATGAGCACGATCTTCACGTACGGAGTCGGGGCGCTCGCGTTCGTGAACGACTCGCTCGGGTTCCTGATCCTCCTGACGACGGTCGGGGCGCTGCTCTCCGGCCTGCTGGCGACGCCCTTCCAGGCCGCGATCACCACGGTCGTCTACTTCGACCTGCGCGTTCGCAAGGAGGGATTCGACCTCGAGCTCCTCGCGGACCGGTTGGCCGGTGGTGCGCCGCTTCCGCGAGCGAGGGACCCGCGGCCGTTCGCGGCGGCGCCCGGCGAGGCTGACTGGGGGGCGCCGCATCCCGCCGCGCCGTTCTGGCCGCCGCCGCCGGGCTGGAGGCCGCCGGAGGAGGGCGATGCAGGCTGGCAACGACCCGGCGGCGAGGATCAGCGCGCCGGCGGCTGGCAGCCGCCAGGTCCGGCGCCGCCCGTGGAGCCCACCGGGCCGCCGCAAGAAGAGCCACCGGGGCAGTCCGGGGAGCC
>CADCVT010000124.1 GCA_902806215.1 uncultured Solirubrobacteraceae bacterium
CCAGGACCAGCTGTCGTCTCCGGCGTCGCCGCGCGACCTGCTGCTGGCGTTCTCGCTCGGTGGCTTCCTGCGCGGGGGGATCGTTGCGCTGCTCACGTTCACGGCCGCCTCGATCCTCGTCGGCGTGCCGGTCGAGCAGCCGCTCGTGCTGATCCCGTCGCTGTTCCTCGTCGGGTTCTTCTTCTCGCAGCTCGGCGTGCTCGTCGGCGTGCGGGCCGAGCAGTTCGACGACGTGTCGTTCGCTCAGACGTTCGTGCTGCAGCCGCTCATCTTCCTCGGCGGCGTCTTCTACTCGGCGTCGCTCTTGCCCGAGCCGTTCCAGACGCTCACGCACTTCAACCCGATCTACTACATGATCAACCTCGTGCGGTACGGGTTCCTGGGGATCAGCGAGGCGAGCATCGCGCTCTCGCTCACCCTGCTCGCGCTCGCCACGGCGGTGCTCTTCGTGGTGAACCTGCGGCTGTTCGCCCGCGGGTACAAGCTCCGTGTCTGAGAAGACGCTGTACGCGTGGGCGGGCGGGCGCGAGGCGTTCGCGCGCTGGTTCGACGCGTTCTACGACCTCGTCGAGCAGGACGAGCTGCTCGCGCCGATGTTCGGCGGCACGGTCACGACCGAGCACCGCCGCAACGTCACGACGTGGTGGAGCGAGGTCATGGGCGGGCCGGCCGACTACACCGAGCACGAAGGCGGCTACGAGCGCATGCTCGCCAAGCACCGCGACCTCGGCATCACGTCCGAGCAGCGGCTGCGGTTCGTGACGCTGCTCAGCCACGCGGCCGACGTGGCCGAGCTGCCGGACGACCCGGAGTTCCGCGCGGCGATCATGGGCTACGCGGAGTGGGGGACGCGCCTTGCGGTGCACAACTCGCAGCGCGACGCCGAGACGGCCGCGCACGCTCCCGTGCCGCGGTGGGGCTGGGGCGTGGCGCCGCCGTACGAGGGCTGACCGGTGGCGGCGTTCGTCGTGCCCATGCTCGCGACCCTCTCGGACGAGCGGTCGCTCGGTGACGGGTGGGTTCTCGAGCGCAAGCTCGACGGCGTACGGTGCGTCGCGGTGGCTTGCGGAGGGGACGTCTCGCTCTTCACGCGCACGGAGCGATCGGTCACCGCGCGCTGGCCTGCGGTGGCGCAGGCGGTCGGCGACCTCGGCCGCGACGTCGTCCTCGACGGCGAGGTCGTGGCGATGGAGGGCGGTGAGGCGCTCGGGTTCCAGGCGCTGCAGCGCGGCGGCGGCCCGGTCGCGCTGTGGGCGTTCGACGTGCTGCACCTCGACGGCGACGACCTGCGCGAGCGTCCGCTGCACGAGCGCCGCGCGATCCTCGCCGACCTGCTCGACGGCGCGCCGGACGCCCTGCGGCTGACCGAGACATGGCAGGGGGAAAGCGAGCGCCGCTACGCCGACGCGTGCGCGGCCGGCTGGGAGGGGCTGATCGCCAAGGTCGCCGACGGTCGCTACGTCAGCGGCCGGTCGAAGGAGTGGCTCAAGCTCAAGTGCCTGGCCGAGCAGGAGGTCGTCGTCGGCGGGTGGACCGAGCCGCGCGGCAGCCGCACCGGCCTCGGCGCGCTGCTCGTCGGCACGTACGAGGACGGAAAGCTGCTCTACGCGGGCAAGGTCGGCACCGGGTTCGACCGCGCGTCGCTCGACCATCTCATCGGGAGGCTCGAGGCGACCGAGCGCGACACGAGCCCGTTCGCCGAGCCGATCAAGCCGCGCGTCGCCGGAGCCCATTGGGCCGAGCCGCGGCTCGTCGCCCAGGTCGCGTTCCAGGAGTGGACGAGCGCCGGCCGCCTGCGCCAGCCGCGCTACCTCGGGCTGCGCGACGACAAGCGCCCCGAGGACGTCGTGCGCGAGCGGCCGTCCTAGGCCTCGGCGCGGAAGAGCCGGGCGAGCGTCTCGGCGCGCACTGGGCCGATCCCCGGCACGTCGCGCAGCTCGGACTCGTCGGCCGCGAACACCGCCTCGAGCGAGCCGAACGCGGCGAGCAGCCGGCGCGCGCCGACGGTCGAGATGCCGGGCAGGCACATGAGCACGTCCTCGGCGGTCCGGACGAGGTCGTCGGTCGGACGCCGCACGCGCGGCAGCCCGCGCGCCTCCGACGGTCCCTTGCGCTCGACGCGGTACATCCGCAGCAGCCAGTCGGCGGTCTCGTCCTGGTCCTCGGTCCGGACGACGGCGACGCCGCTGGTCAGCACGCGCGCTACGGCGCCGGTCCAGCTCATCTCCGAGATGTGGGTCGGCTCGCCCTCGACGACGAGGACGACCGCCGGGTACGCCTCGCCCATCCGCTCGACCTGCTCGAACAGCCTGCGGTCCTTGATCGACGCCGCCAGGTCCGCGCCCGACTTGCGCTCGACGATCACCCGGTCCGACAGCACGTAGTCGCCCGCCGGCAGCTGCCGCGCGGCGACCGCGACGCCGGCGTCCTCGAGCATGTCGGGGATCCCCGACTTCAGCTCGCGGTGGTCGACGAGGACGGGAGCGCTCAACCGTCTCCTGGCGCCAGATCGGCGAGCTGCGCCGAGAACCACGCGGCGATGTCGTTGCGCTCCACCACCGCGGCCGCCGCCGCGAGCTTGGCCCGGCGCTCGTCGCGCGGCATCGTCAGCGCCTCGTAGAGCGCGTCGGCCTGCTGGCGGATGTCGAACGGGTAGACGGTGACGGCGTGCTCGCCGAGCTCCTGGTGCGAGCCCGTGTTCTCCGACAGGACGAGCACCCCGTCGTTGCGGTTGACCACCGCCGCCTCCTTCGCGACGAGGTTCATGCCGTCGGCGACGGCGTTGACGATGAGCACGTCGCACAGCGAGTACGCCGCGACGGCGAGCGGGAGATCCTGGACCAGCCGCAGATCGACCGGCTCGAACGCCAGGTCGTCGTACTGCGCGTTGATGCGCGCGACCTCGGCGCCGATCTGCCCCAGGTACGCCGCGTAGTCCGGCACGTCCTGGCGCGAGGGCTGGAGCAGCGCGAGGAACCGCACCTTGCCCGCGAGCTCCGGGTGGTCCTCGAGCATCAGCCCGAACGCCTGGAACCCGCGGACGATGTTCTTCGACGGGTCGGTGCGGTCGACGCGCAGGATGAGCTGATCGTCCTCGCCCGCGAGCGACTCCTCGAGGTCCTCGGCCTTGCGCGCCACCGCCGGGCTCTCGGCCAGGTCGCGCAGACCGGCCACGTCGATCGAGATCGGGTAGGCGCGCGCCCGGACGGTCCTGCCGTCGACCTCGACCGACATCGCGTCGAGGTCGACCCGCAGCCCGAGCAGCTCCTGCACGGTCGTGAGGAAGTTGCGGGCCGAGCCCTCGGTGTGGAACGCGACGACGTCGCAGCCGAGCAGCCCGCGCACGAGCCGGTCGCGCATGGACGGCGGCAGCACGCGCCACGCGTCGGGACCGGGCCACGGGATGTGGATGAACTGCGAGATCAGCGCGTCGGGGCAACGCTCGCGCACCCGGTCGGCGACCAGGTAGAAGTGGTAGTCGTGCAGCATCACGAGCGCGGTGCCGCCCGCCGCCTCGACCTCGTCGGCCACGGCGTCGGCGAACGCGAGGTTGACCGGCACGTAGCCCTCGTCGAACGCGCGGTGCTCGTCGTCGCCGAGGTCGGGGGAGCTCCAAACGCCGTAGAGCCCGTGCTGGATGAACCAGAGGATCGGGTTGGCGATCTCGCCGTAGAAGCGGTCGTGCTGCTCGGAGGGGACGTCGACGAGCCGCAGGGGCACCACGGGATCGTCGCCCGTGTCGCCCTCGGCCACGCGCGGCTCGTCGCTGAGCACGACCGGGACCGAGGTGCCCTCATGCTCCTCGGCGACCGCCACGTCCTCGGAGCCGCCCGCAGCGCAGACCCAGCGCACGTCGTCGAGCTGGGTGGCGAGGTCGGTGAGCGCGGTGACGAGCCCGCCGGCGCCCCGCCGGGCCGTCCGCTCGCCGTCGGTGCGGCGGAACGCGACGGGTGCCCGGTGCGACAGCAGGACCACGGGGCCGGGCAGCCCGGCGGGCATCTCGATGCGCTTCATCGCGCAGCCCTACCCGGCTGGTCGTTCTTCGCCAACGTGCTTCGTTCGGGCGGGTGTGGTCTGGGAAGCCCCACCGACGTGAACGACGCTCAGGCCCAGTTCTTCGTGATGCTCGGAACGCTCGTCGACGACGCCCGACTCGCGCACCTCGCGCTCGAGCTGATGCTCGAGGACGGGACCGTCGTGTTCGGCGTGCCGGAGTCGCCGGCGTCGCCGGCGCAGGGCGACAACGCGCTCGACGACACCGGCTATCGCCGTGAGGTCGTGCTCGACGGGGTGCGGGTGCACCTGCCGGAGGTGCGGGCGGTCTCGCTCGCACGCCCCTGACCGGCCGCGGTCTACGCGGCGGCGGGGAGCTCGAGCGGCTCGGTCTGCGGGCCGCAGCGCTCGACGGCGTCGAGGATCGTGTCGGCCGTCTCCTCGAGCAGGCGGCCGCCGTCGACGAGGCGGTCCATCACGGACTCGAGGTGGATGATCGCGTCCTTCGCGGCGGAGTCCGTCGCGATGTCGTACGTGAAGAGCACGGCGTCGGCGGCGTCGCGGACGGCCTGCTGCTCGTCGGCGTGGAGCTTCGCGGGGCCGAGCTCGTCGATGATGGTCATGACGCGCCCGTAGGCGCGAGCGCGTGTCGGGGTCATGTGGGTTGCAACGCCGCAGGCGCCGGGGAGTTGCGCGGACCGGTCCGTGACCTGGCACACAGGCGGGCGCCTCGCTCGGCCGGAACTCCCGGGATCGACGCGCGTTGAAGAAGGCCGATGCGCTCCGGACTCCTTTCCCTGCTCGTTGTGCTGCTCGCCGCGGCTCCCGCCGCCGCCGCGCCGTGCCGCAAGACCGACGAGGGCCCACGCGCCTCGATCACGCAGAGCGGAACCTACGCGGAGCGCTCGGCGCGGTCGTCCGTGACGATCTGCCTGCGTCGCAGCGGCCGCACGCGCGTCATCCGCGCATCGATCGTCCGCTCGCCGCGCGGGGCGCGAGGCCGCTACCTCAGCGGCGCCGCCGCGTCGAAGACCGAGCTCGCCTACGTCGACGCGCGCGTCGGCCCGCGAGGCGGGCCCGACAGCATCGTCGCGACGGTCCTGGACATGAGGACGCTGCGCGTCGCGCGCCGCGTGACGTTCCTGCGCGGGCGAGGGCTGCGGTCGGACTTCCCGGACGTCGCCATCGCCGACGACGGCAGCCTCGCCGTCGGGCTCCAGGAGGCGTGGCTGCGGCTCGCGCGCCCCGGGAGACGCCCGAAGCTGCTGAAGGAGCCGTACCTCCTCGGTCTGCGTGTCGAGGACGGCACGACCCTCGCGTGGAGCACGTTCTACGGAGAGGACCTCCGGTACCTCGACCTCGAGCGGCCGCCGCTGCGCGACGGGTGCCCGATGCGCGAGGCGTTCGACGAGCGGGTGCGGACCGACCGGCTCATCGTGTCCGAGGCCGACAACGCGGTGCGCGTCTGCGACCGCACGAGCGGCCGGGACCCGGTCGTCGCCGGCTTCGACCGGTCGAGCGAGCAGTCGTCGCTCGACGTGTCGGTCGTCGGCGCGACCGGCGCCGTCGCGGTGGTGGGGATCGAGCAGTACGAGAAGGGGCTGGGCTGTTACAGCCAGGCCGTGCGGGTGTTCGACGTCGATGCGGGGCGCGTGACGCGGCAGGCCGGCGCCGATCGGTGCGGGCTGCTGCCCTCGCCGCCGCGCTTCGGTGTGCCGAGTCCGCGCGTCCCGACCGTGCTGGCGCCGTCGGGCGCTCCCGCGTGGGTGGTGCCGCCCGCGCCGTACAGCGGCAGCCGCGACGAGCACCTGGCCGCCGTCGACGGCACGACGCTGCGCGAGCTCGACAAGGGACCGCCCGGGTCGATCACCGACCTGCGCCCGACCGCCGACGGCATCGCGTGGCGATCGGGCGGGGCGGAGAGGACCGCGACGCTGCGCTAGCGCGCGGGCTTGGCCGGCCGGGCGGCCTCGAACGCGGCCTTGACGGCGGCGACCTCGAGGCCGAGCTTCTCGGCCAGCGCGGTGTACATCGCGGTGTGGCGCTGCTCGTGCTCGGCCCGGTGGACGGCCTCGACCTTGTCGAGCGCGGCCTTGACGGCCGACTGCTCGACGCCGAGCTCGTCGGCCAGCGTCTTGACGAGCACGGTCTGGTCGGGCCGACCCGGGCGCTCGCCGGTGGGCTTCGCCGGCCGCGTGGCCTGCATAGCCGACCGCAGCTGCGCCGTCGTGATCCCGAGCTTCGACGCGATCGCGTCGAGCTCAGCGGTGCTCGGGCCGCGCTTGCCCGGGCGCTGCTGCGACGGCGAGGCCGCGCGGTCCTTGGACGAGGTCGCGGCCTGGGCGGCGCCGAGGCCGCCGCTCGCGACGAGGGCGACGGAGGCGGCGACGGCGGTGGTCTTGCGGAAGCGGGACATGCGGTGCTCCTGAGGGTCGTGGCGGGCGGGCTCGCCCTGTGGTCGAGAACGACCTTCGGGCACGCGGCTGGGAGAACCCTGGGAACGGCCTCAGCGTTCGCCATGAGCCATCCGGTGCGGCCGTGTCCGACTTTGGTCGGATGCGACGGAGCCGCGACCCGCTTAGGCTCGCCCCCTGCATGGTCGTCGTGCTCACGGAAGATCAATGCCGCGCACGTATCGCAGGCGAGCTGCACGACCGCGTCGCGCACCAGGTCTCGATCATGACGATCCAGGCCAACGCCGCGCAGAGCCTGCTGGCGCGCGATCCCGCCCGCGCCGCCGACGCGCTCGCCGCGGTGCGGGTCACCGCCGACGAGGCGCTCGGCGACGTCCGCCGTCTCCGCGAGGTGCTCCTGTCGTTCAGCTCGCGCGGCACCGTCTCGTGCGGCGGCGCGCTC
This sequence comes from uncultured Solirubrobacteraceae bacterium, assembly GCA_902806215.1. GTDB lineage: Bacteria > Actinomycetota > Thermoleophilia > Solirubrobacterales > Solirubrobacteraceae > CADCVT01. The sequence goes on from CADCVT010000124.1 coordinate 6,850, forward strand.
GTCGCGCCCGACCGCGTCCTCACCGCCGCGCACTGCGTCGCCGGCCGGGACCCCGCGAGGATGCGCATGCGCCTCGGCGGCGGGTCGCTCCGTGCCGCCCGGCTGCTGCCGCGCGCGACGCGGGTCAGCTTCTCGCCGCAGTACCGCGAGATCCTGCCTCGGCCCGACGCCTCGCCGCAGGAGGCAGCGACCATCTACGACCTCGCCGTCGTCGTGCTCTCCTGGCCGGTGAGCGGCGTGGCGCCGCTACCAGTCGCCGGCTCGCCGCCGCAGCCCGGCGACGCCACCGTCACCTACGGTCGCGGCCGGACGCGCTCGCTGAAGGAGGGGGAGATGCGATCGCCGGTCTCCGACGCGCTGCTGCTCGCCCGACAGCTCGTCGTCGCGCCGGAGGAGTGCGGGCAGGCGTTCGGCCCGCTGCTGACGCCGCCGGCGCACCTGTGCACGATCGACCGCGAGGGCGGCGCGAAGGCCTGCGCCGGCGACAGCGGCGGCCCGGTCGTCGTGGTGCGGGATCGAAGAGCTCGCCGCGGTCGTCACCTGGGGCGACGAGACGAAGGGCTTCGGCTGCGAAGGCGGCAGGCTCCCGGACGTGGGGGAGCGCGTGCTGCCGAACCTCGCACGCGTGCGCGCGGCAAGGCCTCCGGCGGCGCCGTTCGCGCGGCGCCGCGTGCGGGTCCGGGTCTCGCGCGGCGTCGCCCGCTGCGTCGTCGGGTGCTGGGGCGGCGACCGGCCGCGCTTCGCGATCCGCTGGTTCCGGCCCGGCGCGGTTACCGCCCGTGGCCGCGAGATCGTCCAGGGCCCCGACCGGGTCGTGAAGGGCGCCCGTGGCCGGACGATCACCCGCCGCCGCGGGCCGCTGCACTGCGCGGTGACCGCGACCACAGCCGGTGGCGTCGTCACCGAGGAGTCCTACAACGGCGCCTGGGCAATGGCCCAGAGGGCCATTGCCTTGGGAGCAATCGCCCAGAGGGCGATTCTCCCGGCGCTGGGCAATGGCCCAGAGGGCCATTGCCTTGGGAGCAATCGCCCAGAGGGCGATTCTCCCGGCGCTTCGACGGTCCCTGGGGACGTAGCCTCAACCGGCGCATCACACCGGAATAGTGGGCAGAGTGTTTTCGCATGGCGCGCCTCCTCATCGTTCTCGCCGTCCTGCTCGGCGGCACGACCTCCGCGGCCTCGGCCGCGACGGTCCGCGCGGACGCCCACACCATCTACGACGAGGCACCCGGCGGTGAGGTCAACCGGCTGACCGTCACCAACGACGGGCCCGACCACGTCTTCACCGACGTCGTGCCGATCCAGCCCGGCCCCGGCTGCACGACCGACCTGACGCCGAACAGCGCTCGCTGCCCGGCCGGGATCATCGCCAATATCAACCTCGGGCAGCTCGACGACGAGGTCACGCTCGACGAGGCCGTCAGCACCTACTTCGTGCTCAATGGCGGCCCTGGCAGGGACACGCTGCGCGGCACGACGCGCCAGTCCTTCTTCGTCAACGCCTCGCCGACGGTGATGACCGGCGGACCCGGTCGCGACACGTACGTCAACGGCGGCGGGTTCGACTCGGTCAGCTACTCCGACAAGGGAGCCGGCGTGACCGCGAGCCTCGACGGCGCCGCGAACGACCCCGACGGTGAGAACGTCCCGCCGGAGTTCGACGCGCTCGTCGGATCGCCGTTGGCCGACACCCTCATCGGATCCGACGGCGGGGACTTCTTCTTCGCCGGCGACGGCAACGACACGGTCGAGGGCATGGGCGGCGACGACAACGTCGGCGGGGAGGGCGGCGACGACCTCGTCCGCGGCGGCGCGGGCGACGACCTCTTCGAGGACGAGCCCGGCGCCGACCGCTTCGAGGGCGGCGACGGCTTCGACCGCCACGCGGTGGACGTCACCGACGACGGCGGACGGGCACAGGACGTGACCGTGACGATCGACGACGTCGCCAACGACGGCGAGGCGGGCGAGAGCGACGACATCCGGACCGACGTCGAGGACGTCGGCGCACTGGGCGGGGGCAACAGCGGACGGGCGACGCTCGTCGGTGACGCCGACGTCAACGTCCTGACCGGCGGGCCGGGCAACGACACGATCGACGGCGGCGCGGGTGGAGACGTCCTCAACGGCTCCGGCGGCGACGACGTGATCGAGGCGCGCGAGGGCGACGGCGACCGCATCAACTGCGGGTCGGGCACCGATACCGCGCGCGTGGACCTGCTCGACGAGGTGACGCAGTGCGAGACAGTCGAGCGCGTGGCGACACCGCCGCCGTCCACGCCGAACCCGCCGGCCGCGCTGCCGCCGGCGACGGCCGACGACCGGCCGCCCACCGTGTCCTTCGCGTCGCCGCTCGACAACGCGCTGATCGGCACGCTCAGGCCGTCGACGATCGTCGTGAACGCGGCCGACGACCGTGGCGTGACCCGGGTCTCACTCGTCGACGACGGACGCGTCGTGGCGACCGACACGACGGCGCCGTACGCGTTCGACTACGTGCCCGGCGGCGACGACGTCGGCCGCAACACGCTGGTGGCCATCGCCGTCGACGGCGCCGAGCAGACCGCGAGTGCCGTCCGTCCCGTGCGCGTCGATCGCTTTCTCCCGACGATCCGCGGGATCGCCACCCCGGTGCGCGACCGGCGCGCGCCGTACCGCTTCCGGATCAGCGGCGCGCTCGGGCTCCCGCGCGCCGTCACCGCGGCGCAGGGCTGCCGGACCGGCTCGGTCTCGGTGCAGGTCAAGCGCGGCCGCAGGACCATCTCGACCAGGCGGGCGGAGGTCACCCGGAGATGCACGTTCTCGTCGGCGGTGATCTTCCGCGACCGGCGACGGCTCGGCGACGGGCGGCTGCGGGTCACGGTGCGCTTCCTCGGCAACGCGGTGCTGCGCGAGCGCACCGCGGCCTCGTTCGGGCTGAGGGCCGGCTGATGCGGATCGTCGTGCTCGTCCTGACGACGCTGGTCGCGCTGACCGCCTCCGTGCCGGTCGCTTCGGCGTCGACCGTCGGCCGCGACCAGTTCGGCTTCCTGCTCTTCCGGGGCGAGGGGGCCGAGGAGAACCGGCTGACCATGACCGAGACCGACGCCGACTACGTCTTCGAGGACGCGCCGAGCATCACGCTCACGCCCGGCGACGGCTGCCGCGACGACGGCGACGCTGCGACGACGAACGTGGTCCTCTGTGCGAAGAACAACCGAGGCGTCACGGTCGTCGAGCTCGGGGACGGCGACGACGAGATCGTCGAGGTCGACGTCGACTTCGAGGGCTATCTCTACCGGGGCGGCGAGGGCGACGACGTCCTGCGCGCCTCGAGCGGCTTCCGCTCCTCGGTCACGATGCACGGCGAGGGAGGCACGGACACGTACTTCCCCGGCCGGCCGCAGCAGAACTTCGAGGTCGTCAGCTACATGCACCGCTCCGACGACCTCGTGCTGACGATGAACGACGCCGCCGACGACCCCGAGGGCGAGAGCGTGCCGTCGACGATGACCGGCGTGGTCGGCGGGTTCGGCGACGATCTGCTCGTCGGCTCGGGCAAGGGCGACTACCTCGCCGGGGGCAACGGCAACGACCGCGCGCAGGGGATGGGAGGCAGCGACAACGTCAACGGCTCGAACGGCGACGACCTGCTCGAGGGCGGCGACGGCAACGACGTCTTCCCGGGCGAGGTGGGCGCGGACCGCGTCGTCGGCGGCGAGGGCTTCGACCGCTTCGAGGTGCGCAACTCGGGCTACGACATGGGCGTCGGTCGCGACGTGACGGTGACGCTCGACGACGTCGCGAACGACGGCGGGAGCGGCGAGCGCGACGACGTCCGCTCCGACGTCGAGGACGTCACCGCGGTCCCGGCGGGGAACTCCGGTCGCGCGACGCTGGTCGGCGACGCGAGCGTCAACGTGCTGCGCGGCAGCCGCGAGGGCGACACGCTCGACGGCGGCGCGGGCAGCGACCTGCTC
>CADCVT010000125.1 GCA_902806215.1 uncultured Solirubrobacteraceae bacterium
CGCGATGCGCGGCAGCGCGGCGACGGGGTCGAGCACGCGGTCGGCGAGCTCGTGGCCGGTGGGCAGCGCGGCGCCCTCGGGCGCGGAATCGCCCAGCGCGGCGCGGACGCGGTCCGACACGGCCATCGACCACGGCGTGAAGAGCCGGACGTGACCCCAGTCGCGGACGTGGCCGCCGGGGGTCGGTGCCGCCTCGTAGACGGTGAAGCGCCACCCGCCCTCGGCGGCGGCGAGAGCGGCCTCGAGGCCGATCGGGCCGGCGCCCAGGATCGCGAGGCTGGGAGGTGTCCTCATGCCAGCCGTACGAAGGAGGTCATCCGATCGGATCCCTGGCACGGTATTGATCTTCGATGACCCGGCTCGCGGTGTGTGGCGGCGTGTACGCGAACCCCTACGCCCTCGAGGCATGGGTGGCCGACGCGCGGGCCCGCGGCGCCGACCGCCTCGTCTGCCTGGGCGACCTCGGTGGGTTCGGCGCGGAGTGCGACGCCGTCTGGCCGCTGCTCGCCGACAACGGCGTCGAGTGCATCGCCGGCAACTACGACGTCGCGATCGGCCGCGGCGACCCGGACTGCGGCTGCGGCTACACCGACGAGCGCGACAACCGCTACGCGCAGGTCATGTACGACCACACGCTCGCGGCCACGTCTCGGGAGTTCGCTGCCTGGATGGCGACGCTGCCGACGGAGCGCCGGGAGTCGATCGACGGCGTCGACCTCCATCTCGTGCACGGGTCGCCGCTGGCGATCAACGACTTCCTGTGGGAGTCGCTCGGCGACGACGAGCTGCGCACGCGGCTCTCCGGTGCCGATGTCGTCGTCTGCACGCACACCGGCATCCCGTGGCAACGGCTCATCGACGGCGTGACGGTCGTCAACGTGGGGACGATCGGACGCCCTGCGAACGACGGCAGCACCTCCACGTGGTACTCCCTCGTCGACGTCGTTCAGGGTGAGGTGAGCGCGGAGCTGATCCCGCTCACCTACGACTGGAGGGCGCAGGCACGGTCGATGCGCGACGCAGGTCTGCCCGAGGCGTTCGTCGAGACGGTCGAGACCGGCTGGTGGACGACGTGCCTCGAGGTCGTTCCGGCGCCCGAGCGCGCCCGCGGCCGCTACCACGTCTACCGCGAGGCGCTGCCGACCGGCTTCGCCGCCGACGGCGTCGGCTGGGCCGACGTCCCGGAGGACGACGGCGGGACGCTGCCGGTCGTGCCGCTGTTCGGCTCGGGCGTGTTCCCGCCGCGGCTGTGGGTCTACACGAACTTCGACTGCAACCTCGCGTGCTCGTACTGCGCCGTGGCGTCGTCGCCGCGGGCCCGCAAGCGCCGGATCGGGCTCCAGCGCTTCCGCGCGCTCGTCGACGAGGCGGTCGCCGAGGGGTTCGAGGAGCTGTACGTGACCGGCGGCGAGCCGTTCGTCGAGCGCGACGTCGTCGCGATGCTGACGTACGCCGCCGAGCGGATCGAGACGGTCTGCCTGACCAACGCGATGCTGTTCACCGGCCGCCGGCGCGAGGAGCTCGACCGGCTCGCGGGCCTGCCGGGGCTGACGCTCCAGTCGTCGATCGACGGCGCGCGCCCCGCGACGCACGACGGCCAGCGCGGGGCGGGCTCGTGGGCGAAGGCGATGGACGGCATCGCGTACGCGCGCGACCTTGGCCTCCCCGTCCGCGTCGCGATGACCGAGACGCCGGCCAACGCCGGCGAGGTCGACGACCTGCGGGCGCTCCTGTCCGAGCTCGACGTGCCGCTCGCGGTGCGGCCGCTCGTGCAGCGCGGGTTCAGCGACGGCGGCGAGGAGGTCAGCGACGCGGTGATGGTCCCGGAGCTCACCGTGACGGCCGACGGCGTGCACTGGCATCCGGTCGGCGGCGACCTCGCATCGTCGCCCGATCTGCTCGTCTCCGAGGGCGCCGTCTCGCTCGCCGAGGCCAAGCGGCTCGTCACCGAGCGGTTCCTCCTGTTGCGCCAGGAGGACGGCTCGCTGCCGCACGCCTACCATTGCGCGGTCTAGATGCTGGCCATCATCACCGGATCGGGGACGTACGCGCTGCCGGGGTTCGCCGGAGAGAGCCGCTCGGTCTCGACCCGGTGGGGCGACGTGCTCGTCAGTCAGGGGACGTTCGCGGGCGCCGACGTGCTCCACGTCTCGCGGCACGAGGAGGGGCACCAGCGCCTCTCCAACCACGTCCAGCACCAGGCGAACATCAGCGCGCTGAAGGCCGCGGGCGCGACCGGCGTGCTCGGCGTGACCGTCTGTGGGGCGTGCGATCGGTCGGTCGAGCTCGGGACGCTCGTCGTCTTCGACGACCTGCACTTCCTCGTCAACCGGCTGCCCGACGGCTCGATCTGCACGCTCTACGACACGCCCGGCGAGGCCGGCCGCGGGCACTGGATCTTCGAGTCGCCGTTCTCCGCGCCGCTGCGCCAGGCGCTGCTCACCGGCGCTCGGCAGGCCGGCCACGAGGTCCGCGACGGCGGGTGCTACGGCCACGTCGACGGGCCGCGGTTCAACACCAAGACGGAGATCCGGCTGCTCGCGCAGGCGGGCGTCACCGCGGTCTCGCAGACCGCGGGCCCGGAGACCGTGCTGTGCGGCGAGGCCGAGCTGCCCTACGCGCTCATCGGCTACGCGACCGACTACGCCAACGGCGTCACCGAGGAGCCGACGCCGGTGGAGACGCTCATGCGGCTCATCGGCGCCTCGAGCGAGACGTTCGCCACCACGCTGGCCGCGGCCGTGCCGGTCGCGTCGACCGCCGAGCTCGAGCCGGTCGGGACGTTCTTCCGCTTTGGCTGACGGGCGCCCGGCCGCGATCGTCATCGCCAAGGCCCCGCGGCCGGGGCTGTGCAAGACGCGCCTCGAGCCGGTGCTCGGCCCCGAGGGCTGCGCGCGCCTGCAGGCCGCGCTCATCCGGCGCGCGGCCGCCTGGGCGGCCGAGGTCGGCGACCCCTTCGTCGCCTACACCCCGGCCGATGCGGTCGGCGACTTCTCCGCGCTCGCGCCGGGCGCGACGCTGATCGAGCAGGTCGACGGTGACCTCGGCGACCGGCTCGCCGCGGCGACGAAGACGATCCTCGAGCTGCACGGCGGGCCGGTCGTGCTCATCGGCGTCGACACGCCGCAGCTCGACGTCTCGCACGCGGAGGCGGCGCTCGACGACCTGCGCGGCGGCATCGACGTCACCATCGGCCCGGCCGCCGACGGCGGCTACTACCTGATCGGGCTGCGCGAGCCGCACCCGGAGGCCTTCGCGCTGCCGACCGAGAAGTGGGGCGGCCCCGAGGTGATGGGCCTGACGCTCGCCGCAGTCACCGAGGCGGGTCTGTCGGTCGGGATGCTGCGTGCCGAGCGCGACCTCGACGAGCCGCACGACGTGGCCGCGTTCCTCGCCGATCCGCTGACGCCGCCGGACATCGTGGAGCTGCTGAGCCCCGAACACCATCGGTGACGCCTCCGCTCGTCTCGGTCGTCGTTCCGGTGCTGGACGAGGCCGCCACGATGGAGCTCTTCCTCGCTGAGCTGTTCGGCTTGCCGGGACGCTTCGAGGTGATCGTCGTGGACGGCGGTTCGATCGACGGGACGCGCGAGCTGGCCGTCAAGGCCGGTGCGGTGCTGGTCGACGCGCCACGCGGCCGTGCCGCACAGCAGAACGCCGGCGCGCGGGCGGCGCGCGGCGACGTGCTCGTGTTCCTGCACGCCGACTCGCGGCTTCCGCGCGACGCCTACGCGTCGCTCGCGCGAGCGCTCGACGACCCGCACGTCGCCGGCGGCAACTTCTCGCTGCGCTTCGACGGCGACGACGCGTTCAGCCGGGTGCTCGGCGCGTGGTACGCGGTCCAGCGGCGGCTCGGCGTCTGGTACGGCGACTCGACGATCTGGGTGCGGCCCGACGTGTTCTGGGCGCTCGGCGGGTTCCCGTCGCTGCCGATCATGGAGGACTACGCGCTCGTCCGGGCGCTCCGACGCGTCGGCGCGACGCCGCGGCTGCCGGGCCCCGCGACGACCTCGTCGCGGCGGTGGCGGGCGCTCGGCGTGCGACCGACCGTCATGTCATGGGTGGTCATCCGGTGGCTGTTCGTCGCCGGCGTGTCGCCTGAGTGGCTGGCGCGCCTGTATCGCCGCGCACGTTGACACCCAACTGCTCCGCTCTCCGGCCAACCTCGGCGCGCTACGCGAGTTCAAGGGGATGTGATCGGCGAGCACCAACGGGACTGGGCGGGCATCCTCTGCGACGTCCTCGAGAGGCCGGGGCGCGTCCGCCCGCACTTCCAGCCCATCGTGGATCTGCAGCGCGGCGAGGTGTGCGGCTACGAGGCACTGGCGCGGTTCACGGGCTGGCGCGGGCTCGAGCCCGCCGAGGTGTTCGGTGCCGCCGAGCAGGTCGGCCTCTCCGGTGCGCTCGAGGCGCACATGGTCCGCGAGGTCCTCAGCGCACGCCCGCACGTGGCGCAGAACCGCTTCCTCTCGGTCAACGTCTCGCCGGCAGCCCTGCTGTCGGACGAGGTGCAGGGCGCCTTCGCCGACGCCGACCGGCTCGACTCGATCATCGTCGAGATCACCGAGCAGACCGACATCGACCTCGTGTCGCTGCGCGACGCCGTCATGGTCCTGCGCGAGCGCGGCGCGCTGATCGCCGTCGACGACGCGGGCGCGGGGTACGGCTCGCTCGCCCGCATCACCGCGCTCCAGCCGCACTTCGTCAAGGTCGACCGTGCGCTCGTCGCGCACGTCGACGGCGATCCGGTCAAGGCCGCGGTCGTCGAGGCGCTCGGCGACCTCGCCGCGCGGATGGACGCCTGGGTCGTCGCCGAGGGCATCGAGCGTCTCGAGGAGCTCGACACGCTCATCCGCATGCGCGTGCCGCTCGGGCAGGGGTTCGCCTTCGGCCGCCCGACGCCCGGCATGACCGAGCTCGAGACCGACCTCGCCGACCACATCCGCGGGCGCTTCCACCCCGCGAGCGCCTTCGACCTCGCGCTCGGGCCGCTCATCGAGGCGGTGCCGACGCTCCCCGAGCCGGTGTCCGAGCGCGCGCTCGGCGTCCTGTTCGACCGCCATCCCGGCCCCGACTTCATCGCGCTCGTCGACGGCAACGGGCGCCCGAGCGGGCTCGTCCGCCGCGCCGACCACGTCCGCGGCAGCGCGCCGGTCCGGTCCCTGATGGTCGTGACGCCGGAGATGCCGGTGAGCCTCGTCTCGCGCCGCGCGATGGCGCGCCCGTCGGGCCTGCGGTTCGACCCGCTGGTCTGCACCGACGAGGGCGGCCGCTACGCCGGCCTCGTCCGGATGGAGCGCGTGATCGACGCGCTCGCCTCCGCCCTGGCGGCCTAGACGGTCACCTGGTCGACGTAGCACCAGCGCCAGTTCTCGCCGGGCTCGAACGACTGCACGATCGGGTGGTCGGCCTCACCGGCGTGCGCCGTCGCGTGCTTGTTCGGCGACGAGTCGCAGCAGCCGACGTGCCCGCAGGTCAGGCACAGCCGCAGGTGGACCCACCGCGCGCCGATCCTGAGGCAGTCCTCACATCCCTCCGTGGTCGAGGGGTCGACGTCCTTGATCGAGTCCTTGTGCGTGCAGGCCATAGGCCGAAGCCTACGCCTGCCGTGAAGTTCCGGGGGGAGGGATCGAACCCCCATCTCTCGGACCAAAACCGAGCGTCTCAGCCACTGGACCGCCCCGGAAAGCGTCCACGGGAGGATACGCGGCGGCGAGCGGTCCTACGATCCGTGCCATGCCTCGCCTCACCGCCGTGATCCTGGCCGCCGGCCAAGGGACTCGCATGCGCTCGAAGACGCCCAAGATGCTGCATGACCTGTGCGGGTGGCCCGTGGTCCGGTGGCCGGTCGAGGCGGCGAAGGCGGCCGGGGCGGACGCGGTCGTGGTCGTCGGCGGGCCCGACCGGGCGCTCGAGGTGCGGCTCGCCGACGGCGACGAGCTCGCCGTCCAGGAGGTCGCGCGGGGCACCGGCGACGCGGTCAAGGCGGCCGCGGCGCACATCGGCGAGGGCACGGTGGTGATCCTCAACGGCGACGTGCCGCTCATCACGCCGGAGGTGATCGCCGACCTGGCGAAGGCGCACGCGGAGCGCGGCGCGGCGGCGACGATGGTCACGATGGTCCTCGACGATCCCGCCCAGTACGGCCGGGTCGTGCGCGACGAGGCGGGCTACGTGCTCAAGGTCGTCGAGGCCAAGGCCGACGGCGACGCGACGCCCGAGGAGCTCGCGCTCAAGGAGGTCAACACCGGCGTCTTCGCCTTCGACGGCGCGCTCCTCACGCGGGCCCTCGACGCGGTGAAGGCCGACAACGCCCAGGGCGAGTACTACCTCCCCGACGTCCTGCCGATCCTGCGCGAGCAGGGCCACACGGTGCAGGCCCACGTCGTCGAGGACTTCACCGTGACGCTCGGCATCAACGACCGTGTCGACCTGAGCGTCGTCCGCGAGCAGGCTCAGCGCCGCATCCATCGCGGCCACATGCTCGCCGGTGTGACGATCGTGCAGCCGACCTCGACCGACATCGACGTGACCGTCGCGATCGGCCAGGACACGACGATCGAGCCGTTCACCACGCTGCGCGGGGACACGACGATCGGCAGCGGCTGCGTCGTCGGGCCGCACGCGCACGTGCTCGACTCGACGTTCGAGGACGACGTCAAGGCGGGCCCGTACATCCACCTGCGCGGCCAGGCGGTCGTGCGCAAGGGCGCCAAGCTCGGCACGTTCGTCGAGCTCAAGAACTCGGACATCGGCGAGGGGTCGAAGGTCCCGCACCTCTCCTACCTGGGCGACGCCGACGTCGGCCCGACCACGAACATCGCCGCGGCCAACGTGACCGCCAACTACGACGGGAAGAACAAGCACCGCACGACGATCGGGGCCAACGTCAAGACGGGCGTGGACAACACGTTCGTGGCGCCCGTGACGATCGGCGACGGGGCGGTCATCGGGGCCGGATCGGTCATCGACGAGGACGTCCCGGCCGACGCGCTCGCGATCGCCCGGCCGAGGCAGACCAACAAGGAGGGTTACGCCCGGAGGAAGGGCTAGAGTCGTGACTGTGAGCGCCCTCGAGACCGAGCCCAGGCTCGCGACGAGCCTCGACATCGGCTACGACAAGAAGCTGATGGTGTTCGGGGGCCGTGCGCATCCTGAGCTCACCGCCAAGATCGCCGCCAAGCTCGGGATCGCCCCGGGCCCGGTCACGTTGAAGACCTTCTCCAACGGTGAGGTCTACGTCCGCTACGACCAGTCGATCCGCGGAGCGGACGTCTTCCTCATCCAGCCGACGTGCGCGAACCCCGAGACGGGCATCAGCGCGAACGACGCGCTGATGGAGCTCATGCTCATGATCGACGCGGCCAAGGGCGCCTCCGCGCACCGCGTGATCGCCGTGACGCCGTGGTACGGCTACAGCCGGCAGGACAAGAAGTCGATGGGCCGCGAGCCGATCTCGAGCCGCGCCGTCGCGCGGATGCTCGAGGGCGTCGGCGCCGACCGCGTCCTGACGATGGACCTCCACGCCGGCCAGGTGCAGGGCTTCTTCCAGATCCCGCTCGACCACATGACGGCGCTGCGGATGCTCACGGACTACTTCCGCGACCTGCACCTGCCCGACCTCGTGGTCGTCGCGCCGGACGTCGGCCGCGCGAAGCTCAACCAGAAGTTCGCCGAGAAGGTCGGCGGCGACCTCGCGATCCTCACGAAGGAGCGCCCCGCGCACCAGGTCGCCGAGATCGGCTACGTCATCGGCGACGTCAAGGACAAGACCGCGGTCCTGCTCGACGACATGATCGACACGGCGGGAACGCTGAAGGCCGCGGCCCAGACCGTGCTCGAGTCGGGCGCCAAGAGCGTCTACGCGGCGGCGACCCACCCGGTGCTGAGCGGCCGCGCGTTCGAGAACCTCGCGGCCGCCGGCTTCGAGGAGATCGTCGTCACCGACACGATCCCGCTGCGCACGGGCGCGCCGGACAACATCCGCGTGCTGAGCTGCGCCGACCTGCTGACCGACTCGATCCGCCGCATCTTCACCGACGACTCGGTCTCCGAGGTCTTCGGCGGAGAGAACCAGCTCTTCTAGCGCCCTGACCGAGCTCGTCGTCATCGGGCGGTACGCGGCGAACGTCGCGCGGGCGATCGACGGCGACGCCTGGGTGCTCGACGAGGGGGAGGGCACGCCCGTGATCACGGCGCGTCACGCCGGCCGGGAGCTCAACCCGCAGGAGCTTCGCGGGGCGGCGACCGCCGCGACGATCGTCGGCCTCGCCGGGAACCCGGTCTCGCCGCTGACGCCCCGGTACTCGCTGCGCGACCTCGCGATGGAGCTCGGCGCCCCGGTGGTGGTCACGGTCGCGGCCGAGCCGTCGCTGACCGCCCAGGCGCGCCTGTACGCGGAGGCGGCGCGCAACGCGGGCCTCGCGGTCGCCGCCGTCGTCATCGACCGCTGGCCCGAGCAGCCGAGCCGCGTGCAGCTCGACGAGCGCGTCCTCCTGCACGAGGTGAGCGGGCTGCCGGTGCTCACGCTCAGCGCCGGCGAGACGCCCGAGTGGCCGGTCGAGGAGTGGAAGGAGGCCAAGCCGATCGCCTCGCCACGCGCGGCGGCGCAGGCGGCCGCGCCCGCACGCCTCGCGCTCGAGCCGTACCGCGCCTGGGAGGGCGTCGTCCCCGGCGATCCGCGCACCGCGCCGCGCCCGCGGATCATGGAGGCGTTGCTCGACATCGTCGCCTTCGAGGGCCCGCTGCTCGCCAGCCGCGCCTACGCGATCTACAACCGGGCCTCGGGCGGCAAGAAGCTCACCGCCGTCGCCCGCGCGCCGCTGTCGAACAGCGTCTACCACCTCGCCCGCGAGGGGAAGCTCGACCTCGTCACGACCGACGACGCGCCGTGGCAGGACGACGACGTGCTGCGGCTGCCCGACAGCCCGCCCGTCGTGGTCCGCGAGCTCGGCCCGCGCGAGCTCATCGAGGTCCCGCTCGACGAGATCGCCGAGCTCATGCGCCGCCTCCAGGCGGCCGGCCAGGGCGGCGACCTCAAGCGCGCGGTGCTGAACACCTACGGGCTCGTGCGGATGACCGCGCGCGCCGAGCAGTACCTGACGACCGCCGAGGAGCTGCTCTCGGCGTGAGCCTCGCCTCGTCGCTGATGGACCGGCTCGGCCTCACCGACGAGGAGCTGTGCGTGGTGCTCGACACCGATCCGCTCAGCGTCATCACCGACGACCTCGACCACCGGCCCGAGGTGCGCATCCTGCTCGACCTCACCGCCGACATCGACGAGTCGGTCCTGCGCCGCTGGATGCGGACGGGCCCGGTCGACCTGCTGTTGCGCCGCGACTTCCCCGCGTTCGAGGACGCCGTCGAGGACTTCCGAAGCCGCGGCCTGATCCTCAGGAGGAAACGCTAGCCGGGAGAATCGCCCCTGGGCGATTGCCTCAGAGGCCGGTGACGACGGCCTCTGCGTCGACGCCGAGCCGTGCCAGCGCGCGGACCGCGCCGGAGCCCGGGTCGCGCAGGATGGCGACGAGCAGGTGCTCGGGCTTGAGGCGGTCGCACCCGCGGCGCGCGGCCTCGTGCACCGACCGCTCGAGCGCGGCGCGGCACTGCTTGGACGGCGGCAGCGGGTCGCGGCTGAAGCGGTGCTCGGACTCGTCCTCGGCGTGCAGCTCGGCGACGACCGTCCGCGCGGACGCGAGGTCGACGTTCGCGGCGCGCAGCGCGGCGGCTCCGGGACCGGCCTCGACGCGGAGCAGGCCGAGCAGCACGTGCTCGGTCCCGACCTCCTGACGGCGCAGCGCACCCGCCTCCTGGCGGGCGAGATGCATCGTCAGGCGAGCGGCGCCCGTGACGACGAGGTTCGAGTTGCCCTGCCGGCTGTCGCGCACCTCGTCGAGGCGCTCGCGCACGAGGCGTGCATAGCGGCGATGGGCTGCCTGGCGGCTGACGCCGAGCGTCTCGGCCACCTGGCTCCACGACCAGCCCGCGCGCAGCGCGTTCTCGACGTGGACGGTCTGGAGTTGATCGAGATGACGACGGAGGTCGCAGACCGCGGCAAGTCCCTCTGCCGGATCCTCGAGACGCGTCGCCGCGTCGAGCAGTTCATGTGTGTCCGTTGCGATCATGCACCTCCTGCAACGCCGATTGACGCAGCAGGTTGGTGAGTCCGGCAACTTTTCTGGACGAAGATTCGTGAGGTTGCAGTGCCGGACTCACTTGGGAGAATCGCCCTGGGGGCGATTCTCCCGGCCCGTGCGGTGCTGCTACTTCGGGTCGGGGCGCTTCTTCCCGGGCCAGACGCCCGTGAGGTTGGCGAAGCCGACGGCGCCGGCGCGGTTGACCGCGGCACGGACGGTCTGGAACACGACGCCCTGCACGGCCGCCGCGGTGAGCACCTTCGTCCACGAGCTTCCCTCGATGGTCGGCTTCGGTGCCTCCTCGTCGTCGATCTTCGACCAGATGAAGTTGAAGACCCGCTTGGAGAGGAGCCCGGCCAGGATCCCGACGATGATCCCGATGGGGCGGTAGATGAGCTTCAGCACGTGCTGGACAGTACCGCCGCTCGATCCCGCATAATCCCTCCATGGGTGGTACCGACGGTGGTGCCGGCGACCGGCACGAGTCCGAGGAGCTCCTGAGGCGGGCTCTGCTCGACGCGGGCGCCGCGGCATCGGTCGCGCTGCGGGTCCAGCCGCTCGCCACGTGCGAGGCACTGACCATCGTCTTCCACGGCCGGCGCGACCTCGGGACGATCCAGACCTACGTCGCGCACGGCGGGCTCGGCGCCGGCGCGACGGTCGGTGCCGACGCGCTCCTGCGCGTCCCGTGCGACCTCGACCTCGGCGACGCCGGCGACCGCCTCCACGCCGAGGAGCTCTACGCCGCGCAGGCCCGCGCGCTCAAGGACGCGATCAAGGCGGCGGACACCGTGCTGGCGGTCTGGCGCGAGCCGCTCGAGGATCTCGCGGAGTGCCGCGTCGGCCTCGACCGGTCGGTCGACCTGCGCGTCGACCTGTCCGCGCACCGGCTCATGCCGGTCGCGCTCGTCGCGCCCGACAAGCAGGTCGTCGTCGCGCCCGTGTGCGGAGCACGAACGCTCGCAGAGGGGCTCCCGCCGCTCGGCATCGCCTGCGCCGTGCAGGATGTGTGCCGCGTGTACCGCCTCGCCGACGATCCGGAGGTCTGCCTCGAGGACTTCCTCGCGGCCGCCGCCGAGCACGCCCGCAGGACCGCCGAGCGACTCGAGCGCGACGAGGCCTCCGTGCAGCGCTTCCTCGAGCTCAACGGCGACGGCGACGAGTGACGCTCACGCGCAGGCGGGTCGCGCTCAGCGTGACCCTCGTGCTGTTCCTCGTCGTGAGCGCGCTCGCGGCGCGCTGGCTGTCGGCCGAGGGTGCGGAGCGCGCCAAGATCGAGCGCGTGATCGAGGCGCAGGCGCGCGGCGACGCCGGCGCGATCGACCGGGAGGTCAGCGACACGTGCGCGTGCCCGGAGCTCATCGACCGCCTCGCGCGCACGCTGCGCGGGCCCGGCCGCGTGGAGATCGTCCGCTACGACTCCGTCACGTCCCACGCGCTCACGAGCGACGCCGGCCCGACCCGCGTGGTGTGGCGGCGCGGCGACGAGATCCCGACGGTCCAGTGCTTCTCCGTGCGCCGCAAGGGGGATGCCGTCCGAGGGATGCGCGTTACTCTGCTGCGCCTCAGCGCCCCCATCGGCCTCGAAGCCGCCTGCTGAGCGCCGCAACCCTCGACGCCCCCCGGTGTTCCGACCCCCCGTGCCGATGAAGAAGACCCTGCTCGCCCTCACCCTCGCGCTCCTCGCCGTCGGCGCCGCTCCGGCCGCCGCGCAGGACGTCCCCAGCCGGGAGACGCTCTACGAGGACGGCCCGACGAACCGCCTGCTGATGGGGGGCCAGTGGCTCTTCCGCCTCGATCCCGGCAACGCCGGGCTGGGCCAGAACTTCCAGCGCCAGGTCGACACCGCAGGGTGGAACGCGACGACGATCCCCAACGCGTGGAACGCCGGGGACGAGTCGCCCGAGTCGATGCGCGGCACGATCGGCTGGTACCGCAAGGACTTCAAGCTGCCGTCGGCCAAGAGCCGGTTCGACTACACGCTGC
The DNA here is from genome assembly GCA_902806215.1 of uncultured Solirubrobacteraceae bacterium. Taxonomy (GTDB): domain Bacteria; phylum Actinomycetota; class Thermoleophilia; order Solirubrobacterales; family Solirubrobacteraceae; genus CADCVT01. The sequence continues at coordinate 12,123 of CADCVT010000125.1, forward strand.
GCTTCGAGTCGGTCAACTACCGCTCGCGCGTGTGGATCAACGGCAAGCCGATCGGCACGAACCGCGGCGCGTACATCCCGTTCGAGCTGCGGATCCCGCGCTCGGCGCTGAACCGCAGCGGCACGAACCGGCTCGTCATCCGCGTCGAGAACGTCCGCAAGCCCTTCGACCTCCCGCCGTCGGGCTTCACGCGCACCTCGGTGCCGACCGGCGGCTGGTGGAACTACGGCGGCATGCTCCGCGAGGTCTACCTGCGGCAGATCGACCGCGTCGACTTCAACACCGTCCAGGTGCTGCCCGACCTGCCGTGCCGCACCTGCGCCGCGACGATGCGCTTCCGCGTCACCGTCCGCAACGCCTCCAACAAGGCTCAGAAGGTGCGCCTGACCGGGCGGTTCGGCAGCCAAGCCGTCCGCTTCAAGCGCTCCTCGGTCGGTGCCGGCCGCTTCGCCACGTACACCGCGAGCGTCCGCGTCGGCCGGCCGAAGCTGTGGTCGCCCAAGGCGCCGAACCTCTACAGCGTCCGCCTCGACCTGCGCGCCGGCGACGACCGCGTCGCCTCGTACAAGCTCAAGAGCGGCATCCGCTCGGTGAAGGTCATCGGCGGCAAGCTCCACCTCAACGGGCTGCCGGTGAACATCCGCGGCGTCAGCATCCACGAGGACGACCGCAAGCTCGGCTTCGCGATCAACAACCAGATCCGCGAGAGCTTCGTCAACGAGGCGAAGGCCGTCGGCGCGACGATGCTGCGCTCGCACTACCCGCTGCACCCGTACACGCACGAGCTCGCCGACCGCCAGGGCATGCTCATCTGGTCCGAGATCCCGATGTACGCGATCAAGACGCGATTCCTGAAGTCCGAGATCGTCCGCAAGACGGGCGCGAACGAGCTGCGCGAGAACATCCTCGCCAACGGCAACCACCCGTCGGTCGTGACGTGGTCGGTCGGCAACGAGCTGTCCTCGCGGCCCGGCCCGGTCCAGGGCGACTACCTGCGCCGCGCCACACGGCAGGCGAAGGCGCTCGACCCGACGCGCCCGGTCTCCTACGCGGTCGCCGGCTACCCGGCGGCGGGCTGCCAGACCGAGTACGCGCCGCTCGACATCCTCGGCATCAACGAGTACTTCGGCTGGTACCCCGGCCCGAACGGCCAGATCGCCGACCGCACGGTGCTCAGCGAGTACCTCGACGGCGTGCGCTCCTGCTATCCGAACAAGGCGATCATGATCACCGAGTTCGGCGCCGAGGCGAACCGCAACGGCCCGGTCGAGGAGAAGGGCACGTTCGAGTACCAGCAGGACTTCGTGAACTACCACCTCGGCGTGTACAACACGAAGCCCTGGCTGAGCGGTGCCCTCTACTGGACGCTCAAGGAGTTCCGCGTCCGGCCCGAGTGGGACGGCGGGAACCCGCGCCCGCAGGCGCCGATCCACCAGAAGGCCGTCATCAACTACGACGGCGTGCGCAAGCCCGCGTTCACCGATCTCCAGCGCAACTACCTGAGCACCGACCAGTACCCGGGCGACGGCGCGCCGCCGGCCCCGCTGCCGCCCGCTCGCGGGCGCGGATAAGGCCGCGCGCTAGTCTGCTTCGCCGTCATGGCCTCGGATACGACAACGCTGAAGATCGCCCCTCGGGACACCGAAGGTTCCCGCGCGAACCGCAGGATGCGCCGCTCCGGCCGCGTGCCCGGCGTCCTCTACGGAGGCGGCGAGGATCCGATCTCCTTCAGCGTCGACGACCGCGAGCTGCGCCACGCGCTCAAGCAGGGCGGCGCGGTCGTCGAGCTCTCGCTCGACGGCTCGACGTCCAACGCCGTGCTCAAGGAGTTCCAGCGCGACCCGGTCCGCGGCGACATGTGGCACGTCGACTTCGTGCGCGTGCGCATGGACGTCGCCATCCAGACGCAGATCGTCCTCGAGCTGACCGGCGCCGACGACGCGCCGGGCATGAGCGAGGGCGGCGTGCTCGAGCAGATCACGCGCGAGCTGAACATCGAGGCGCTCCCGGGCGACATCCCCGACGTCATCACGCACGACGTCTCGAAGCTCGAGATCAACGACACCGTGCACCTCTCCGACGTGGCAGCGCCGTCCGGCGTGACCTTCCTCGACGACGCGGAGACGGTCATCGCCTCCGTCCTCGTGCCGCGGCTCGAGGTCGAGCCCGAGGACGCCGTCGAGACCGAGACCGAGGTCATCGGTGAGGGCGACGGCGACGCCGCGGAGGGTGACGCGTCCGAGGGCGACGGCGAGTCCGGCGACGGCGGCGACGCCGGCTCCGGCGACTCCGAGTAGGGCCGAGTGCCGTTCGGCCGTCGGCAGGCGAGCGCGCCTGTCGATTGGCTCATCGTCGGGCTGGGCAACCCCGGCACCCGCTACGCGGGGACGCCGCACAACGTGGGCTTCGAGGTCGCGGGGGCGCTCGCGCGCCGCTGGGACCTCCCCGCCGCGAAGAAGAAGTTCAACGGCCTCGTCACCGAGGGTCGCGCGGGCATCGGCGGGCCGCGGGTCGCGGTCCTGCTCCCGCAGACGTTCATGAACGAGGCGGGGAAGTCGGCCGGTCCCGCGCGCGGCGCCTACCGGGTCGAGGACCTCGAGCGCGTGCTGGTCCTGCACGACGAGATCGACCTGAAGTTCGGCGACGTCCGCACGCGCGTCGGCGGCGGGCTCGCCGGCCACAACGGGCTCAAGTCGCTCAGGCGCGAGCTCGGCGACGCGGGGTTCCAGCGCGTCCGCGTCGGCGTCGGCCGCCCGGACTCGACCGACCCCGACATCGTCGCCTCGTACGTCCTCGGCAAGTGGCAGCAGCCGCGCGCCGAGGTGCAGGACCTGATCGACCGCGCGCGCGACGCGGCCGAGTCGATCGTCCTCGGCTGACCCCGCAGACGGGGGGTCTTTTCGCGGTCGGCGCCTCGAACCGCGCACGCGCCTCTAATCTGCCTGCCCCGGTGCAGGACTCGGACGCTCACGCTCGGCAGCCGGGCGCTGCCGACCTTCTCGAGCGTGACGAGGAGATCGTGGCGCTGGGCGCCGCCGTGCGTGCGGCCGCCGAGGGCCGCGGGTCGCTCGTGGTCGTCGCGGGTCCGGGCGGCATCGGCAAGTCGCGGCTGCTCGCGAGCGGACGCGAGATCGCGCGCGAGGCCGGGCACCGCGTCCTCGGCGCCCGCTGCTCCGAGCTCGAGCGCTCGTTCCCGTTCGGCGCGGTCCGTCAGCTGTTCGAACCACTCCTGCTCGGCGGGGACGGCGCCGTGGGCGAGCTCTTCGGCGGTGCCGCCGCGCTCGCCGCGCCGCTGTTCACGGCGGCCGAGGTCGGCGGGGAGGAGGACGACGACGCGCTGTTCTCGCGCCTGCACGGCCTCTACTGGCTCGTCGCGAACCTCGCGGCGGCGGGGCCGGTGACCATGGTCGTCGACGACGCGCACTGGGC
>CADCVT010000126.1 GCA_902806215.1 uncultured Solirubrobacteraceae bacterium
CCGCGTCGGGCGAGCGCCCGGCGATCTCGGCTGCGAGCGCGCGGGCGGCCGCGAGCGGATCCTCGCTGACGCGGGTGACGAGCCCGAGCTCCGCGGCCTCCTCGCCGCTGACGACGCGTCCGGTGTAGGTGAGCTCCTTCGCGACGTCGATCCGAGCCAGGCGCGTCAGCGTGTTCGTGATCCCCATGTCCGGGACGAGGCCCCACTTGACCTCCATGACGCTGAGCTTGGCGTCGGGCGCGGCGATGCGGATGTCGGCGCCGAGCGCGATCTGCAGCCCGCCGCCGAAGCAGTTGCCGTGCACGGCGGCGATCACGGGAACGGCGAGGTCGAGCCAGTCCGTGCAGGCGCGCTGGGCGACGTTCGCGCGGCGCCCGTCGCGGTCGAGCAGCGCGTCGAGCGAGATCGGCCCGTTGAGGAACGACGCGACGTCGAGCCCGCTGCAGAAGCTCTTGCCGTCGCCGTGCAACACGACGGCGCGCACGCCGGGCGCGGCGGCGACCTCCTCGGCGGCGGCGAGGATCCCCTCGAACATCGCGAAGTCGAGGGCGTTGTGCTTGTCGGGGCGGCTCAGGGTGACGACGGCGACGTGCTCGTCGACCTCGATGCGGACACGCTGCTCGGTCATGACGCCGAGGGTACGCGCTGCCGCGCGGTCAGGCGACGAGGCGCGGCGCGAACCGCATGACGATCTCGGTGCCTGCGCGGGGGAGACGGCTGATCGTCAGATCGTCGGCGACCTCGGCGATCAGGCCGAGACCGAGCCCCAGGCCGGGACTGTCGGGACGCGGCGTGAGGCCGATCCCGTCGTCGGAGACGCGGACCTCGATGTCGCCGTCGTGGGCGCCCTCGCTGACGAGCACCCGCATGCGCCCTGGCGTGGTCGGAAACGCATGCAGCACGGAGTTCGACGCCGCCTCGCTGACGGCCAGGGCAATCCTGGTCACCGTCGGCTGATCGGCACCGAGCCAGCGGGCCGCGCGGGTCGCGGCGCGCCGCAGGCGCGGGACGTTGACGGCGACCGCCTTTACGGTGACGTCTGCGGCAGAGGCAGGGACGTGGGTCGGCACGCCGTGAGGTCGTTCTGACTGCATCGGGTGCATCTGGTTTATCCGGATCCGGTCCGTCGTACTCTCGGACCTCGATGACCGAGGCCCAGCAGGAGCAGCAGCTGGCCCGTAACGAGAGCGCGTTCCGCAAGGTCAACGAGGGCATCGACGCCGGGCGCGGCCTGACCGGTGCCGACCAGGTCCTCTCGTTCGTCTGCGAGTGCGGGCGCCTCGGCTGCAGCGAGATGGTCTCGCTCTCCGTGGGCGCCTACCAGGCCGTTCGGAGCTCCGGCCGCCAGTTCATCGTCAGGCCCGCCCACGTCAGCCTCGAGGCCGAGGTCGTCGTCGAGGAGCACGAGGGCTATGTGGTCACCGAGAAGACCGGCGTCGCGGGCGAGATCGCCGAGGAGCTCGATCCGCGCGACTAGCCGCGCCGCCAGGCCCGCGGCGCGCGCCAGTCCTGCCTGATCGCGAGCAGGCGGAACCCGAAGACGGCAGCGGCCGCGACGGCGCCAAGCACGGGCTCGTAGGCGTCGAGCTCCCACGCCACCGCGACGAGCAGCGCGCCGGCGATCGCCGGGACCGCGTAGAGCTCGGTGTCGGGCCGGAAGAGCGCCGGGGTCTCGCGCGCGATGACGTCGCGGAGGAGGCCGCCGCCGGCGGCGGGCGTGACGCCGAGCGCCGCCGCGGCGACCGGCGCGAGGCCGTGGTCGAGCGCCTTCACGGTGCCGGTCACGCAGAACAGGCCGAGGCCGGCGGCGTCGAACACCAGAAGCGCCCGGGTGAGCCGCTCGAGCGCGGAGTGCGCGAAGAACGCCACCGCGGCGCCGGCGAGCGGGACCACGAGGTACTCCCACTCGGTGAACGCCGGCGGCGGCGTGTCCCCGAGGGCGACGTCGCGCAGGATCCCGCCGCCGAGCGCCGTGATGACCGCGAGGAACGCGATGCCGATGACGTCGAAGTCGCGGCGGATGGCCATCAGGGCGCCGGACATCGCGAAGGCGAAGAGGCCGGTGAGCTCGAGCGCGTGCTGCACGCGCCCGAGTCTCGCAGCGGCCGCTCCGGGGCTAGTGCTCGAGGAAGCCGGTGACGTCCGCCAGCCTGCCGTCGGGCGCGACGACGGCGAAGTCGATCCCGGTCGCGATCGGGTCGCCGCCCTCCGGCGCGATGTGCCAGGCAAAGCGCATGCGGTCGTTGTGCGCGTCCGGCCCCTGGGCGAGCGTGAAGCGGTGCCCGGGGTACTGCGCCTGCGCGCCCGCGATCATCGCGTCGAGGCCCTCGTGGCCCTCGCCGCGCATGAGCGGGTCGAGGTACGTCGCCTCGGCGGTGAACGTCTGCTCGACGAGCGCGCGCCGGCGCTCGGGGTCGGTCTCGTTCCACGCCGCGAGGTAGGTGTCGACGACGGTGGCGACATCGGTGGCCATGAGGTGCCTCCTGAGGGGCTCGTTTGCCTTGCTCGAGCACCGTCGCAGCGGCCGCCGGGCTGCACAACTCCCTGCGAGGTAAGGGAATCCGTCCGACAGGGCTGGCACGTTGCAGACGCCACTTCCACATCGAGGAGGTTGTCCCGTGGCGACGATCAACAAGACCGAGCTTGCACGCGCGGTCGCCGAGGACACAGGCCTGACCAACGGACAGGCCAAGGAAGCGATCGAGGCGACGCTCGAGCAGATCGCCAACGAGCTGGGCTCGGGCAACGAGGTGACGCTGCCGGGCTTCGGCAAGTTCGGCGTCTCCGAGCGCTCCGCGCGTCAGGGTCGCAACCCGCAGACGGGCGAGCCGATGGAGATCAAGGCCTCCAGGGTCCCGCGGTTCTCCGCGGCGTCCGGCCTGAAGTCGGCCGTCAAGAGCTAGCTGCGCGCGCGGCGGAGCGGACGCTCCGCCGCGCCTGTCAGCTCGGGCGCCGCCCTGGTGCCCAACGCTCGGAGCATGGCCGCGCCGAGGACGCCTGCGGTGATCGAGCCGATGAAGATGCCGACCTTCGCCTCGTCGACCAGGACCGGGTCGTCGAACGCCAGCGAGGCGATGAACAGCGAGACCGTGAAGCCGATGCCGGCGAGCGCGCCGACGCCGGCGATCTGACGCCGCTCGACGCCGTCGGGGAGCGTCCCCGCCCGAAGCCGCAGCGCGAGGAACGTCGCTCCGGTGACGCCGGCGATCTTGCCGAGGACGAGGCCCGCGACGACCGCCCAGGTCAGCGAGCTCGACAACGCGTCGCTCAGGACGCCTCCGCCGAACTCGACACCGGCGTTGGCCAGCGCGAACAGCGGCACGACCACGAACGCGGTGACCGGGTGCAGCCGGTGCTCGAGGTCCTCGAGGACGTTGCGCCCGTCGCTTCCGCGACCGGCCGGCGTGAGCAGCCCGAGGACGACGCCCGCGATCGTCGCGTGGACGCCCGACTCGTGCACCGCGACCCACAGCAGCAGCGCGAGCGGCACGAACGCCCGCACGGCGCGGACGCCGAGGACGCGCACCCCGACGACGAACGCGACGGTGGCGGCGGACGCGACGAGCCACCACGCCGAGACGTCGCCCGAGTACACGAGCGCGATGATCGTGATCGCGATGATGTCATCGACGATCGCGATCGTCAGCAGGAACAGGCGCACGCCGCTCGAGATCCGGTCGCCGAGCACCGCGAGCACCCCGATCGCGAACGCGATATCGGTCGCCGCGGGGATCGCCCAGCCGCGCGCGCCCTCGCCGCCGGAGACCACCAGCACGAAGATCAGCACCGGCAGCACGACCCCGCCGACCGCGGCGATGGCCGGCAGCGCCGCGGCCCGCGGCGAGTTCAGCTCGCCACAGACGAGCTCGCGCTTGATCTCCAGCCCGACGACGAAGAAGAACAGCGCCATCAGCCCGTCGTTGACCCAGTGGCGCAGGTCGAGCTCGAGGCCCAGCCACAGCTTCGTCTCCCACAGGTCCTCGTACGCGTCGCCGGCCGGGCTGTTCGCCCATACGACCGCGACGATCGCTGCCACGAGCAGGACGATCCCGCCCGCTGCCTCCTGGCGCAGGAACTCCCGGAGGGGGTCGACGACCGCCTCCCGGACGCGCACGGCCGGCGCCCTCACCGGGCGAGGAAACGCTCGGCGAGCGCGCCGAAGAAGTCGCTGCGCGTGATCAAGCCGACGACGCGCTTGCCGTCGACGATCGGGATCACCAGGACCCGGTGGTGCAGGAAGACCTCGGCGATCTGCGCGTCGGAGAAGTCCGGGCCGACCTCGACGTGCTCGGTGAGCATGTACCGGCCCACGGCCTCGACGCGGCAGCTCTCGCGCTTCTCGAGCGCCTCGTCGAGCGACCGCGTCAGGAACGCCGCCCCCTTCAGCGTCTTGAGGTAGCCGGGGAAGAGCGCCTCCATGAACTCTCGTTCGCCGAAGATCCCGGCGAACCGGTCCTGGGCGTCGACCACAGGGAGGGCCGGGAGACCGGCGTCGAGCACGCTCCGCACCGCCGTCTCCACGCGCTCGTCGACGCGCAGCAGCGGCGGGGACTGCAGGACGAGGTCGGAGATCGCGCGGGGGCTCATGCGTACCGCACCATGACGTACCCGGTGGCGAGGATCATCGAGACCAGCGTGACCGGTATTCCGTAGCGCAGGAACGTCATGAACGTGATCGGCACGCCCGCCCTCGCCGCCATCCCGGAGGCGGCGACGTTCGCGGCGGCGGCGACGACCGTCGCGTTGCCGCCGAAGCACGCACCGAGCGCGAGCGCCCACCAGTACGCGTCGTCCCGCGCTCCGCCGAGGTCGTCGACGACGGGGATCATCGCCGCGGTGAAGGGGATGTTGTCGACGATCCCCGACCCGATCGCCGAGACCCACAGGATCCCGAGCAGCTCGGCCGTCCGGTCGCCGCCGGTGACCGAGGCGATCCCCTCGGCGACCTCGCCGAGCGCGCCGGTCTCCTCGAGCGCGCCGACCATGACGAACAGGCCGATGAGGAAGAACAGCGTCGGCCACTCGATCCCACTGAGCGCCTCCTCGAGACTCTGCTTGGTCACGAGCAGCATCACGCTGGCGCCGGCCAGCGCGACCGTCGCGGGCTCGAGGTGCAGCGCCTTGTGGAAGAAGAACAACAGGATCGTCGCGAGCAGGATCGGCACCGTGCGCTTCGCCTCCTCGGGCTCCTCGATCGACTTGCGCGCATCGAGCTCGCGCACCCGGTCGCGCGCGCCGGGGCTGATCGCCAGGCGCTTGCGGAACACGAGGTAGAGGCCGGGGATCACCACCGCGATCGTCACGACGACGAGCGGCGCGAGGTTCGCGATGAACGCGCCGAACGACAGCCCGGTGTGGCCGGCGATCAGGATGTTCGGCGGGTCGCCGATCAGCGTCGCGGTGCCGCCGATGTTCGAGGCGACGATCTCGATGATCACGAGCGGGATCGGGTCGACGTCGAGGGCGTCGGCGAGCACGAACGTGATCGGCACCAGCAGCAGGACCGTGGTGACGTTGTCGAGGAAGGCCGACAGGAACGCGGTGGTGAGGCCCAGCGCGAGGACGAGCACGAACGGGCGGCCGCGCGACCACTGGCCGGCGCGGATCGCCAGCCACGTGTAGACGCCGGTGCTCTCGGTCAGCCGGACGATGAGCATCATCCCGACGAGCAGGCCGATCGTGTTGAAGTCGATCGCGTCGATCGCCTGCTCCTGATCGATC
>CADCVT010000127.1 GCA_902806215.1 uncultured Solirubrobacteraceae bacterium
CAGCAGCATCAGGTTCCGGAAGCGCCCGGCCTTGAACGCGATGAAGTACGCGAGCGGGAAGGAGATGACGAACGCCGCCAGCGTCGCCGTCGCGGCGAACCGCAGCGAGCGCAGGAACTGCTCCTGGTAGTCGGTCAGCGCGTCGGAGTACGTCGCCCAGTTCCAGTCGAACGTGTAGCCGACCTCGAAGTTCCCGCTCTGCAGCGACACGTAGACCTGGTTGAGCGACGGCACCAGGAAGAACACGAGCAGCCACACCAGGCCCGGCGCGAGCAGCAGATAGGGGACGAGCGAACGTCGCTGCGACAGCCGCACGGGGGAGCTACGCGCCGGTGACCTGCTGGAACTGCTCGTTCATCTGCTGCTCCTCCTCGACCGAGATGTTCGGGTAGCCGGAGAGGCGCCCGAGCGTCGCTTCGTCGGGGAAGATCAGCGGGTTCTCGCCGAGCTCGGGGTCCTTCGCCGTGAGGATCTCCTGCACGCCCTTGACCGGCGGGACGTAGTTGACGTACTCGGCGATGCGCCCGGCGACCTCGGGGTCGTAGACGTAGTTCATGAAGGTCTCCGCGCCGAAGGGCGTGCGCGCCTTCTGCGGGATCATCATGTTGTCCGACCAGAGGATCGCGCCCTCCTAGGGGATGACGAAGTCGAGATCGGGGTTGTCGGCCTTGAGCTGGATCATGTCGCCGCTGTAGGCCATGCACATGATGACGTTGCCCTTGGTCAGATCAGTCGTGTAGTCGTTGCCGGTGAAGCGGCGGATCTGACCCTTGCGGTTCTCCTCGTCGACCGTCTCGACCGCGGCGACGATGTCGTCGATCGTGGCCTCCGACGGCTTCTTGCCGTTCATGAGCATCACCAGCCCGGTGGTGTCGCGCGCGTCGCCGAACAGCGAGACCTTGCCCTTGTACTTCGGGTCGAAGAGCTGCTTGAGCGACTTGACCTCCCCGACCTCCTTCTTGTTGTAGCCGATGGCGGTCATGCCGGACTGCCACGGCATCGTGAACCTGAGGCCCTTGTCGAAGTTGACGTTCAGGAGGTCGTCGCGCAGGTTCTTGAAGTTCGGGATGTTCTTCTTGTCGAGCGGCTCGACGTAGTCCAGGCGGATCCAGCGGCCGGCCATCCAGTCGGTCAGCGCGACGAGGTCGCGGCCGATGCCGTCGCCGCGCTCGAGCGGCTGGCGGACCTTCCCGAAGAACTCGGTGTTGTCGTTGATGTCCTCGATGTACTTGAGCTCGACGCCGCCGTTGGCCTTCTCGAAGCGCGAGATCTCCTTCTTGTCGATGTAGAGCGGCCAGTTCGAGAACACGACGCGCTTGAAGTCGTCGTCCTGATGGCTCACCGCCTCGGCCTTCTCGGCCTGCGTCTTGGAGGGGCCGCTCGTCTCCTCGTTGTCGCTGCCGCACGCCGCGAGGTAGGTGGCGAGGGCGAGGGTCGAGCTACGCCCGATGAAGCGCCGACGGTTGATGTCACGCGGCATGTGGGGGGTCCTCCTTGGAGACGACGAACGTGTGCTCTGGACGCCACGCCAGGGTGACCTCGCGACCGGGGCCGAGCGACTCCCCGTTGCGGTTCTGCTCGATGACCGTCAGCTCGTGCCCGCCGGGCGTGCGGACCTGGTACTGCAGCGACACGCCGAGGAACGCGGCGACCTCGATCGTCCCGCGCAGCGCGTTGTGGCCGTTGGTGTCCGCGCCGGGCTCGAGGATCGCGAGCTTCTCGGGGCGCACGCCGATCCGCACGTCGCCGTCCATCGCGACCGGCGCGCGCACCACGCCGCCGTCGCCGATGGCGTACTCGTTGCCGCCGGTGTGCTTGGCGTCGATCATGTTCGAGATGCCGAGGAAGTTCGCGACGAACTCGGTGCGCGGGGTGTCGTAGAGGTCGGTCGCGCTGCCGCGCTGCTCGACGCGCCCGGCGTGCATGACCGCGATCTCGTCGGCCATCGTCATGGCCTCCTCCTGGTCGTGCGTGACGTGCACGAAGGTGATGCCGACCTCCTGCTGGATGCGCTTGAGCTCGATCTGCAGCTGGCGACGCAGGCGCAGGTCGAGCGCGCCGAGCGGCTCGTCGAGCAGGAGCGCGCGGGGGCGGTTGACGAGCGCGCGGGCGAGCGCGACGCGCTGCTGCTGGCCGCCGGAGAGCTGCGAGGGCTTGCGCTTCTGCAGGCCGGTGAGCTGGGTCAGCTCGAGGACCTCGGCGACGCGCGAGCGGACCTCGCTCTTCGAGACCTTCTTGCGCTCGAGGCCGAAGCCGACGTTGCGCTCGACGTTGAGGTGGGGGAAGAGTGCGTAGGACTGGAAGACGGTGTTGACGTCGCGCTTGTACGGCGGCGCGTTCGTGACCTCCTCGCCGGCGAGCTCGATCATCCCGGCGGTCGGGTCCTCGAACCCGCCGATCATCCGCAGCGTCGTCGTCTTCCCGCAGCCGCTGGGGCCGAGCAGCGCGTAGAACGCGCCGCGCGGGATCTCGAGGTCGAGGTCGTCGACCGCGACGGTGTCGCCGAAGCGCTTGGTGACGCCGCGCAGGACGATGTCCGGCGTCGCGCGGCCGGCATGCGTGTTGTCGCCTGCTGAGGTCGCCACGAGGCGACCCTATAGATGGTTGGTTGAGGACGCCAATACGCCGTGTTGTCGAACCGTTGCGGCAGCGACACGACGTTGTGTCATGCCGCTTCGAGCCGCCTCGCCCGCAGGGCCAGGTGCAGTCCGAGCCGGGTGTCCTCGTCGTCCAGGTCGGCCTCGAGCAGCTCCTCGATGCGATCGAGGCGGTGGTAGAGGGCCTGGCGGCCGAGGTGCAGCGTCCGCGCGGTCTCGGCCTTGTGCCCGCCGTGGGCGCAGAACGCCTCGAGCGTGGGGAGCAGGCGGTGCTTGCGCCGGGCGTCGTGGTCGACGAGCGGGCCGAGCCGCCGCTCGACGAACGCGCGCAGCGTCTCGTCCTCGGACAGGGTGGCTAGGAGGCGCTCGAGGTCGGGAGCGGCGGCGTCGTGCCATGGCCGGGGGCCGACGCGGCGGGCGGCCGCGACGGCGTTGCACGCGCAGCGCAGGCCCTCGGCGGCGGCGTCCCAGCCGCGGTCGGCGGGCCCGGCCACGACGATGGCTCGCACGGAGCGGCCGAAGTGGTGGGCGATGGCCTGGTGGACGGCCTCGGCCGCCGTCGCCGCGGTCTCGGCACGGGCCCCCGCGCCGTTGCGGGGCTGGCCCGATGCGACGAGCGCGAGCACCTCGCCGGCGCCCGGTCGCGCGCCGAAGAGCACGGGCAGGCTGCGGTTCTCGAGCTCGCGCCGGGCGTCGCGCCACGCGAGCGCGGCGGCGCGCTCCTCGGGGTCGCGCCGCGGCGCGGGGGTCAGCGCGATGGCCAGCGGGACGAGCAGCACCTCGCCGGGGACGAGGCCGAGCGCCTCGGCGCGGGCGGCGGCCTCGCGGGCGCGCCGGTCGCCGGCGACG
>CADCVT010000128.1 GCA_902806215.1 uncultured Solirubrobacteraceae bacterium
AAGCCGGCCGCCTGCGGCGCGAGGCACAGCACGTTCGAGCGCCGGTCCTTCGGGTTCGGCCGACGCTCGACGAGGCCCAGGCGCTCCAGGCGGTCCGCCAGCGCGGTGACCGACCCCGAGGTGAGCTGGAGGCGCTCGGCGAGCTGGCCGGGCGTGAGGCCGCCGCTGAACTCGAGCAGCTCGAGGGCGTGCAGGTCGGCGGGCGAGATGCCGAGCCGACGTGCCACCGCGTGGTCGAACCGGCTGTTCTCGATGCCCCACGCGCGGCATGCACGGCTGAGTTCATCTATGGACACAAATTCTTCACGATCAAGTGTCTTGACAGACAAGAGAACTATAGATAGATGTAGTCCCGTATGGCAAACGTGTTCTCGTTCTCCTCAGGCCCCCGCGCGAAGTGGGTCGTCTTCTTCGTCTGGATCGTGGCGGTCATCGGCTGCAACGTCGCCGGTCTCCCCGAGAAGTTCACCGACGCCGAGGAGAACGAGTCGAGCTCGTTCCTGCCGGCCGACGCCGAGTCGACGAAGGCGCTCGCCATCACGGAGGAGCTCAACGACGGCGACGTCGCGCCCACGGTGATCGTCTACCGCCGCGGCGGCGGCCTGACGCCGGCCGACCGGTCGAAGATCGAGGAGGACACGGGCAAGCTCAACGAGCTCACGAAGGAGTACGAGAACACGACCCCGTTCGGCGAGCCCACGGTCTCGCGCGACGGGACGACCGCGCTCGTGCAGAACCAGATCAAGGGGACCGGCGAGGCGCCGGACATCCTCGACCCGATCGACGACTACCGCGAGGCGGTGAGCGACCCTGGGGGTGGCCTCGAGGTCAAGGTCGCGGGACCCTCGGGCATCTCCGCCGACGCGATCAAGGTCTTCGAGAACATCAACTGGACGCTGCTGGGCGCGGCGTTCCTGCTGGTGATCTTCCTGCTCATCGTCATCTACCGCAGCCCGGTGTTCTGGTTCTTCCCGTTCCTCGCTGTGGTCGGGGCGGTGATCTCGGCGCGCGGGGTCGGGTATGGGCTCGCCGAGGCCGGCGTCACCGTCAACGGGCAGTCGTCGGCGATCCTGTCGATCCTCGTCATCGGCGCCGGCACCGACTACGCGCTGCTGCTGGTCGCCCGGTACCGCGAGGAGCTTCGCCGCACGCAGGACAAGCACGTGGCGATGGCCGAGGCGCTGCGCCGCGCCGGCCCGGCGATCTTCGCCTCCGGCCTGACCGTGATGACGGGGCTGCTCGTGCTGACGCTGGCGGACGTCAACGGCACGGCCGGTCTCGGACCGATCGGCGCCATGGGCGTCGGCGTCGCGCTGCTCGTGATGCTGACGTTCCTGCCGGCGCTGCTGACGATCGTCGGCCGCAAGCCCTTCTACCCGTTCATCCCGTACGGCCCGGAGACGCCGGCCGAGCAGCGCAAGGTGTCGTCGTTCGGCCCGATCGGCCGGCTCCAGGTGCGTGACCGCGGCCGCGAGGTCGACGAGACGCACGGCTTCTGGCGCCGGGTCGGCGACCGCGTCGCGCGGCACCCGCACCGCACCGCGCTGATCTCGGCCGGCGTCCTCGGCGTCATGTGCCTCGGGCTGCTCAACTACTCCAACGGCCTGACCCAGGGCAACTCGTTCCGCGACGAGGTCGAGTCGATCCAGGGGCAGGACCTCATCGCCGAGGCGTTCCCGCAGGGCCAGTCGGCGCCGACCGACATCGTCGTGCGCGACCCGTCGAAGGTCGCCGAGGTGGCGCGGGCGGCCGCGTCGGTCGAGGGCGTGGCCGAGGTCCCGCCACGTCCGGCGCAGCAGGGCGAGGCGGGCGTGCAGCTCCTTGCGTTCCTCGAGTTCCCGCCCTACACGACGCAGGCGTTCGAGGTGGTCGAGCCGCTGCGCGAGGCGGTGCGCCGCGTCGACCCGGGCGCGCTCGTCGGCGGGCCGACGGCGATCGAGAGCGACCTGCGCGACGCGTCCGCGCGCGACACGCGCCTGCTCATCCCGCTGACGCTCGCGATCGTCTTCCTGATCCTCGTCGTGCTGCTGCGCTCGCTCATCGCGCCGGTGGTGCTGATCGCCACCGTCGTGCTGTCGTTCCTCGCGTCGCTGGGCGTGGGCGCGGTCGTGTTCGACGTGATCTTCGGGTTCCCAGGCGCATCGCCGGAGATCCCGCTCTTCGCGTTCATCTTCCTCGTCGCGCTCGGCGTCGACTACAACATCTTCCTCATGACGCGCGTCCGCGAGGAGGCGCTCAAGCACGGGACGCGCGACGGGATGCTGCGCGGACTCGCCGTGACCGGCGGCGTCATCACCGCGGCGGGCATCGTGCTCGCGGGCACGTTCGCGGTCCTCGGGGTGCTGCCGCTCGTCTTCCTGACCGAGATCGGCTTCGTCGTCGGCTTCGGCGTGCTGCTCGACACGTTCATCGTGCGGTCGGTGCTCGTCCCGGCGATCACGTTCGAGCTCGGCCCGAAGATCTGGTGGCCGTCGTCGCTTGCGTCCTCGCTGCACAACCGCAAGCGGCCGCCAGCGCCGCCCACCGCCCCGCCCAGCGGTCCGCGCGAGCCCGAGCCGGCGCTGGACTGAGCGTGCCCGGGGCCGACGCTATCGGTCCTTGCGGAGCCCGCGCCTGCGCCGGCTCTTGACCTCGTCGGTCTCGAGGTAGGCGAGCACGTCGTCGAAGCGGCCGGACTCGTTGGCGAACTCGACGTAGTTGCGCGCCGTCGAGAGCCAGTCGAGCGTCGTCGGCGTGAGGCCTTCGAGCGCCCGCTGCATGTGCTCGCTCGTGATCGGGACGTCGCCGCCGCGGGCGAGGGTCTCGTCGATCGCCAGGTCGATCGCCCGCTCGACCCAGTGGGTCACGTCAGCGCCGCTGAAGAGCGCGGCGCGCGTCGCCAGGGCGGCGAGGTCGAGCTCAGCGGTCGGCGGGTCGGCGAGCCGCTGCTCGAGGATCCGCTCGCGCGCGGCGAGGTCCGGCGGCGGGACGAACACCATCCGGTCGAAGCGGCCCGGGCGCTTGGGCGCGTCGTCGACGTCCCACGGCGCGTTCGTCGCCGCGAGGACGAGCACGTCGCTGTTGTCGGCGCCGATCGCGTCGAGCTCCTGCAGCAGCTGGTCGACGAGCGCGCGGGCGCCGCTGCCCTGCTGCTTGCGGCGCGCGTAGGCGATCGCGTCGAGCTCGTCGAGGAAGAGCACGCACGGCGCGCTGGCCCGCGCGGACTCGAACGCGGCGTGGAGGTTCGCCTCGCTGACGCCGATGTACGGGTCGAGCACCTCCTCGATCCGCACGTTGAGGAACGGCAGGCCGCACTCGCCCGCCGTCGCCCGCGCGAGCAGCGTCTTGCCGCAGCCGGGCGGCCCGTAGAGCAGCACGCCGCCGCCGCTGCGCCGGCCGTAGCGCTCGTAGAGGTCGGGCCGCTGGAACGGCAGGATGATCGTGCGGTGGATCGCCTGCTTGACGTCCGTCAGGCCGCCGACGTCGCCGAACGTGGCCTGGTCGGACGGCGGGATCGGCTTCGGCCCGAAGCGGTCGTCGCCCTCGATGTCGGGGTCGACGCTGAGCTGCTTGATGCCGTCGTCGGTCAGCGCGTCCTCGAGGTCGCGCAGCAGCGCCGCGACGCCCTCGGGGATCCCGCGCCGGCGGGCGGCGTCGACGCAGCGCGCGGCGAGCTGCAGCCGCCCGTGCCGCAGCGCGAGCTGACCCGTCGGGATCAGCTCGGCGTCGGGCAGCGCGCCCGCGTCGGCGAGCATCGCGAGGTGGTCGAGCGCCTCGAGCTCCTCCCCCGCGCCGCGCAGCGCCTCGGCCAGCACGAGCCGCAGCCCGTGGTTGTCGGGCGACAGCTCGATCGCCGCCCGCAGGCCCTCCAGCCGCTGCTCCTCGCTCACCAGGATCCCCTCTCGACCTTGCGCTTGATGACCGCTCCGGCGATCCAGCTGTAGACGCACAGCCCGATCCAGACGAACGCGGCGATGTTCGACGCGCCCTCGGCGCCCAGCGCCTGCAGCCCGAAGATGATCGCGATCGCCGCCACCCAGGTCGGGCCCACCCCGAAGCGCTCGAACGGCAGCAGCGGCCAGACGAGCGGATGCGTCATGACCTTCGCCTGCTGCGCGGCGAGCATCGCGTGATCGTCGGCGGGGTCATTGCGCACGACGGTCCCGAAGCGCTCGAGCGCGCGGCGCGGCCGGACGTCCTCGAGGTCGAGCGCGCCGAGCATCATCTGCCCCTGCGGATCGTCGGCGTCGCGGCTGAGGAGCTCCTGCGCGAGCTCGCGCGCCTCGCGATTGCGGTAGCGCATGAACGCGAGCAGCTGCTGGGTGCGCAGGACGATGAGCTCGTCGGGGCCCGCCCGCTCGGCGAGCTCGATCACCTGCTCGGCCTTGTCGAGCTGGACGCCGCGCATGAGCACGCGGGCGTACTGGCAGAGCAGGTCGGGGCTGTCGGGCTCGAGCCGCAGCGCGGCGAGCACGGCCTGCTCGGCCTGGGCGAGCCGGTCCTGACCTGCCTCCGCGGCGCACAGCAGCGACAGCAGCTCGACGTCGTCGGCCCACTTGCCGAGCGCGTCCTGCGCGAGGCCGGCCGCCGCCTCGAACTCCTCGAGGTCGAGCAGCGCGTGGGTGCGGATGTACCAGACGACGGGATCGTCGAGGTCGTCTCCGGTCATCGAGCGCAGCGCTTCCAGCGCGCGCTGCGGCTGGTGCATCTCGAGGTAGCGCCAGGCGAGGGTGCGCGCCTGATCGCCTCCGATGGTCACGCGGCTCCGACAACTGCGGCAGTGAGGATGAGGCCTCCGATCACCGCGGCGATCCCTGGCCCCCACAGCGATTCGTACGCCTCGTCTTCGCTGAGGTCGTCGTTCGTGAAGGAGAAGTACGCGCGGTCGTAGGAGCGCATGAGCAGGTAGAAGGGACCCGCGGCGACGGCTCCCATGAGGCCGGCGAGCACGCGCCCCTCCCCCGGGGCGGCGAGGATCACGGCGATCGCCGCGAGCGTCGCCACGATGCCGACGGCGGCGATGACGAGCTCCTTCGAGCGCGGCATCCGCAGGCGCCGCGCGTTGAGCAGCGCGATCACGGTGACCGCCACCGGGCCGCCGAGGATCGCGACGTAGATCTGCGAGCCCGTGCGCCATGGCCGGCTCCGTCCCTCGTACGTGCGCGGGACGTGATCCTGCAGCGTCGGCTGGAGCAGACCGCTCACAGCCGTCCTGAATACCAGTTCAGAGGATCGGGAGGTAGCGGTCGAGCTCCCACGGCGTGACCTGCACGCGGTAGTCCTCCCACTCGTGCCGCTTGATCTCGACGAAGCGGTTGAACATGTGCTCGCCGAGGGTCCGCAGGACGAGCTCGGACTCGGCGGTGATCTCGATCGCCTCGCCGAGCGTCTCGGGCAGCTGCTCGATCCCGCGCCGGCGCCGGTCGTCAGGACTGAGGTGGTAGAGGTTCTTCTCCATCGGCTCGGGCAGCTCGTAGCCCTTCTCGATCCCCTCGAGCCCCGCCTGCAGCAGCGTCGCGAACGTCAGGTACGGGTTGCACGCGGGATCGGGGCAGCGGAGCTCCATGTGGCCGGCGCCCGGCGGGACGCGCACGAGCGCGCTGCGGTTGCGCCGGCTCCACGCGACGTAGACCGGTGCCTCGAAGCCCGGCACGAGCCGCTTGTAGGAGTTCACCCACTGGGCGAAGACCGCGCTGAGCTCGCGCGCGTGGCGCAGCTGGCCGGCGATGAAGCCGCGGCCGGTCGCGCTCAGGCCGTACGCGTCGTTGTCGTCGCGGAACGCGGGCTTGCCGTCCTTCGACAGCGACAGGTGCGTGTGCATCCCGCTGCCGTTCTCGTTCTCGAGCGGCTTGGGCATGAACGTCGCGTGCCAGCCCGCGCTGATCGCGTACTCCTTGACGGTGATCCGGTAGGTCACGACGTCGTCGGCCATCTTCAGCGCGTTGGCCGCCTTCAGCGCGATCTCGTGCTGGCTCGGCGCGCCCTCGTGGTGGCTCGTGTTGACGGGGATGCCGAGCTGCTCGAGCGCCAGGACGGTCTCGCGGCGCACGTCGGTGCCGGCGTCGAGCGTCGTGAGGTCGAAGTAGCCGCCCTCGTCGAGCGGCTCGGTGCTGCGGCGGTCGCGGAAGAGGAAGTACTCGGGCTCGACGCCGACGTCGAAGCCGTCGAAGCCCATCGCGATCATGCGCTCGAGCGCCCGCCGGAGGACGTGCCGCGGGTCGCCCTCGTACGGGGTTCCCTCCGGCGTGAGGACGTCGCAGATGACGCGCGCGACGCCCTGCTCCTCCGGGCGCCACGGCAGGATCGCGAACGTCCGCGGGTCGGGCATCGCGATCATGTCGGACTCCTCGACCGGGTTGAACCCGGTGATCGAGGAGCCGTCGAAGCCGATGCCCTCCTCGAAGGCGCGCTCGAGGTGCTCGGTCCCGACGCTGAACGACTTGAGCTGACCCAGCACGTCCGTGAACCAGAGGCGGACGAACCTGATGTTGCGCTCCTCGACGAGAGCGAGAACCTCGGCAGCTGTGCTCATTGCGGCCTGAGACTACTTAGGCAGTGAGCCAGCGCTGGCCCCAGGCCTGCAGCTGGGTGAGCGCGGGCTCGAGGTCGCGCCCCATCGGCGTCACGGCGTATGCGCCGTCGCGCTTCGTGACGAGTCCGCGCTCCTCGAGCTCCTTCAGGCGCTCGGTGAGCAGGCGGTCCGAGAGGTCGGGCACGGCCTGGGCGATCTCGTTGAACCGCAGCGGCCGGTCCTCGGAGAGGAGCACGGCGAGGATCGCGCCGGTCCAGCGGCGCCCGATCAGCTCGATGGCCTCGTGGTAGTGCGGGCAGCAGCCCGGGGTCATGGTGTGAACGTTAGGCGGCGCGGAGCTGGCGCGACTCCTCCACCGAGCCGTCGGCGGGGACGTCGCCGCCGACGTTCACGTAGGCGGCGAAGGTCTCGAGCGACACGGCGGCGATCGCCTCGAGGAGCTCCTCGTCGGTCCAGCCCGCCTCGCGCGCCTCCTCGTGCAGGTGCGCGGGCGGCGCGTGCTCGACGACCGCCTTGAGCCAGACGAGCAGCGCGGCCTCCTTCGGGTCGCGCGCGTCCCACTGCTTGGCCAGCGCGACGTCGTCGAGCTTCAGGCCCGCGTGGCGGGCAGTGCGCTCGTGCAGGGTGATGCCCGCCGGCGAGCCGTGGTGATGGGCGACCGCGAGCGCGATCTTCTCGAGCGTGGCCAGCGGCAGATGCCCGTTGCGCAGCTCGCTGCGGAAGCGTGCGTAGCCGCGGAGCGCGGCGGGCGCGCCGGCGAGGACGCCGAGGAAGTTCGGGAGCTGCCCGCCCCGCCCGAGCGCGCCGCGCAGGACCGGCAGCGACCCCTCCGGAGCCGTCAGCTCGTCGTGGATGGGGAACCGGCTCATCTGGGTCTTCATGGCGCGCCTCGGGGAGTCACTTACTTTCCGTAAGTGTACGTCCCTGGTCAAGGGGAAATCGCCCAGGGGGCCATTCTCCCGGGTGAACCTGGTGCGGGACACGTGAACGTACGTCGTGCCGGGCCAGAGCCCGGCTGCGCGTACGTTCGGTGAGGCGCGTCGGGTTTAGGCGCCGGCGAGGACGCGGACGGCGGCGTCCGCCTCGGGCGCGCCGAGCGCGGCGACCAGCATGAGGACGACGCCGAGCAGGAACGCCCACAGGGCGACCCGATCGGGGTGCGCGTGGAAACGCTCGCCGGGAGCCGGCGGGGCCGAGCGGCGGCGGGTCGTGCGGATCTCGGGCTCGGCGTCGATGGCGCCGATCGTGGCGCGATCACCGCGGCCGTCGATCTCGACGGTGGGGCGCGCGGGCTCGGGAGCCTCGGTCCACACGTCGCCGCCGACCACGTCGTCGAGCTCGGCGTGGCTGTCGATGAAGTCGTGCCAGTCGATGTCGTGCAGCCGCGGCAGGTCGTCGGCGATCGCGACGGCGACCGCGGTCTCCAGCGGGCTGTCCACGACGGACGTGCGCGTGAAGCGGCCAGCGGCCTGGCGCTCGGGCGCAGGCACGGAGGCCCCGGCGGCGCGGGGGCGGAGATGCTGGACGTCAGCCCACCAGGGCTGCTCGGCCGTGTCACTCATGGCGGTGTCTCGTCTGCTCTTTCCTCGTGCCTACGGGGTTAGCTGACGGGCTCGCGCTGAAAGAGCTGCGCTACTCGATCCGGCCGCGGAATGGCCGTCTCGTGATTCGCCCCAACTGTTGGGTCCCCCGCTTCCCCCGACTGCCCCGCATTCGTGCGGGATAACCGGTGGAACTCAGCGGTGTGACGGGCGGCAATGTAGCAGGAGGAGATTGTCCTGCAAATCGCTCAGAGTTATGGAGACCCGCAGTTTGCGGGCCACGCCGGACTGACCGGCGGGGCGGTCAGCCGCGGCTAGCGGCCGGCGACTTCGTCGACGTACTTCGCCACGTCCTGGGCGTCGCGACCCTCGAACAGGCGGTCGGGCATCTGCCCTCGGCCGCGGTAGCGACCCTTCAGGATCGCGTCGAGCACGAGCTTCTCGGGCGCCCGGATGACGTCGAGGTTCGGCCCCACGCGGCCAACGGCCTTCGACGCCTTGAGCGTGTGGCACTGCGCGCACGTCGGGCTGAAGAGCGTGCGGCCGCGCTGCGCCTCGGCGCTCAGCTTCACGCCCTGGGCTTCCTTGTTGCGATCGCTGTTGTCGACGCCGGTGGCGACGGGGACGAGGATCGCGAACACGACCACGACGAGGGCGGTCAGGGCGGCGAGGCCGAGGCGGCCTCCCCGGCGGTTGGGATCGAACACGGGACCGCGGCTGCCACTGCGCATCGCGATGAACACGGTGCCGAGCCCGAGGACCAGGAAGAGAAGGATGAAAAGCAGAGTCGACATGCGCGCAGGACCCTATACCCACTGTCCGACGTGGGGTCGCGTCATCGCGAGCGTCCGTTGGTGAAGGACAGGACAGGTGGCGCGACGGCGCGGAAGTCGGCGCCCCCACCGCCCGCGGCGGCGACCTTCGGCGTCTCGTCGTGCTCCGCCTCCGTCTCGGGCGCGGCCACCGCGAGCTCGCGGACCTCGGCCGCCAGCTGATGAGGCGCCTCGAGCGCGTACAGGCGCTCGATGAGGACGTTGATGGCGCCGCCCGCCGACGCGAAGCGCTCGACGCGGCCCTCGGCCATCACCAGCGGCTCGGACCGGACCACGAGGCGGTCGCGCTCGTAGATCTTCGGCGGCACCACGAGGTTGATCGTCCCCTCCTCGTCCTCGAGCAGCATGAAGACGACGCCCTTCGCCGTCCCCGGGCGCTGCCGGGCGACCACGAGCCCGCCGATCTTCACCCGGCGGTGGTGCACCAGGCGCTCCAGGCC
>CADCVT010000129.1 GCA_902806215.1 uncultured Solirubrobacteraceae bacterium
GCCTGCGCGCACGTCTTCGCCCTGGGCCTCTTCGTCGTGGTGCGGCGCTGGGCGTGGCCGCGGTCGGCGGCTGCGCCGTCGCGGCCGGTCCCGGGGACGACGAGGCCTGCGCAGGCGACGCGGGGCCGCGTCCTGCGGCTCGGCCGGCAGCACCGTCCCCGGCGCGGCGTCGTAGCGCTGAAGCCGTTCTCGCCGCGCGCCCTCCTGCCGCAGCGAGAGCCCGTAGAAGCGCTCGCCTCCCGTCATCTGCAGCGGGATGCCCTCGAACGTGTCGATCTCGACGGGCCGGTCGAGGCGCACGGTGGCGACCGGCGCAAGGCATGCGTGACCAGCAGGAGAAGGCTGAGCGATCGTCCATGCGCGTCGGTGGGTGGAACAACGGATGATGTGCGGCCGTGACCACCCGGCTGGACATCGAGTACGACGGCGGCGACTTCTTCGGCTGGGCGATCCAGCCCGGTCACCGGACCGTGCAGGGCGAGCTCGAGCGCGCGCTCGGCACGATCCTGTCGCGCCCGGTGACGCTCACGGTCGCGGGCCGGACCGACCGCGGGGTGCACGCCTGGGGGCAGGTCGCGTCGTACGAGGGGCGCACGCCGACGCTCGACGCGCTCAACGGCCTGACGCCGCGCGACCTCGTCGTCACGGCGGCGACCCCGGCGCGCGACGGCTTCGACGCGCGCGGCGACGCCCGCTCGCGCACGTACTGCTTCCGGCTGCTCAACCGCCGCACGCCGAGCGCGTTCGAGCGCGGGCGCGCGCTGCACTGGCCGCGCCGCCTGGACCGCGACGCGCTGCGCGCGTGCGCCGCGCTCCTGCCCGGCACGCACGACTTCACGGCGTTCACGCCGACCGAGACCGACCACGTCCGCTTCGAGCGCAACGTCCTCAGCGCGGAGTGGCGCGACTTCGGCGGGATGCTCGAGTTCTGGATCACCGCCGACTCGTTCATGCGCCACATGAACCGCGTGATCGTCGGCACGATGCTCCAGGTCGCGGGAGGGCGCCGCTCGCTCGAGTCGTTCGCCGGGCTGCTGGAGGGCAGGCCGCGCGCCGACGCCGGGCCGACCGCGCCGCCGCACGGCCTGCACTTCGTGCGCGTCGACTACGCCGACGCGCCGGCCGAGTAGCGCACGAGCCAGGCCTCGAGCCGCGCGGCGCGCTCGTCGTCGTCGGCCGACCACCTTCCGGCGGGCTCGATCGCACCGCGGTCCGGGACGATGCGCAGCGTGTCGGCGACGCGACAGACGTCGAAGATCCGCAGCGTGCGGGGCCGGTCGCAGACGATCGTCAGCTGCGCGTGATGACGGGCCAGCCGGGCGGTCTCCTCGCACAGCAGCGAGACGCCGCTCACCGCTATGAAGGTGACCCGCGACAGGTCAACGGCGACGCTGCGGCGGCCGTGATCGCTGGCCCGGTCCAGCCAGGAGCGCAGCGCCGGCGCGGTGCCGACGTCGATCTCTCCGCGCACCGAGATGACGCGCGTGTCCGCGTGGGGCGCGTCCTCGATCAGCGCCAGCGGGGCCGGCATGTCCGGACACTACCCTTCGTGCCGCGAACGATGCGGGTCCTGCTCACCAACGACGACGGAATCGAGGCCGACGGCCTCCAGGCGCTGCGCCGGGCGCTGCTGACCGTCGAGGGCATCGAGCTCGCGGTCATCGCGCCGGACGGCAACCGCTCGGCGATGGCGCGGTCGATCACGACGCGCCGGCCGCTGTGGGTCGAGGAGGTCGACTTCGGCGACGGGACCGTCGGCTACGCGACCGACGGCACGCCGGTCGATTGCGTCCGCTTCGCGACGCTCGGGCTCGTCGCGGGCTTCGAGGCCGACATGATCGTCTCCGGCATCAACCACGGCTCGAACCTCGGCGACGACATCACGTACTCGGGCACGGTCGCCGCCGCGCTCGAGGGCGTGCTGCTCGGGTTGCCGGCGATCGCGGTCTCGCAGCAGTCGGCGGCGCGCGAGCTCGACTTCCGGCTCGGCCGCACGTTCGACTTCGAGGTCGCCGCGGAGTTCACCGCGAGGATCGTGGACGAGCTGGACGAGGTTCCACTGGCCGAAGGCACGCTCCTCAACATCAACGTCCCGGCGGGCGACCCGGACGGCGTCGCCGTCACCCGGCTGGGCAAGCGCATCTACCGCGACGAGCTCAAGCTTCACGAGGAGGACGGCCCGCGCCGTCGGTACTGGGTCTACGGCGACTCGCCCGAGCACCACGAGGAGGAGGGCACCGACCTCGCGGCGGTCGCCGCCGGCCTCGTCGCCGTCACCCCGATTCACTTCGACCTCACCGACAAGACCGGGATGTCCGCGCTCGAGCGCCACGACCTCGCGCGGCTGCTGCGGCCCGCCGCCGAGGAAGTGTGACCGAGCCGCCCGCCGACGCACGCGCACGCTGGACCGAGCTGCGCGACCGGGTCGAGTACCACGCTCGCCGCTACTACGTCGACGACGACCCCGAGATCGGCGACGACGAGTTCGACGCGCTGCTCGACGAGCTGCGCCGGATCGAGCGCGAGCACCCGGAGCTGCTGACGCCGGACTCGCCGACGCAGGTCGTCGGCGCCGAGCCCGTCTCGCGGCTGGAGAAGGTCGAGCACCCGGCCGCCATGCTCTCGCTCGCCAACGCGCGCTCGGAGGAGGAGCTGCGCGCGTGGGTGGCGCGCATGCGCAACCACCTCGCGCGCGAGGGCATCGAGGACCC
>CADCVT010000130.1 GCA_902806215.1 uncultured Solirubrobacteraceae bacterium
ATCCGGGTACCGGTTCGTGACGCGCGTGGCCGATCTCGAGGCCGTGGCGACGCGCGCCCGGAGGACGACGTCGCGGGGCCCGTCGGCGCTTCCCACCGGTCGCACCGCCTATCGCTCGCTCTCGGACTACGAGGGCGAGCTCGCGACGCTGGCCCTGGCGAACCCGGGGCTCGTCCGGCGCTTCGAGCTGCCGCGTGCCTCGGCGGATGGCAGGCCGATCGGCGCCGTCGAGATCGCGTCGAACGTCAACGCGACCGGGGACGGCCGGCCCGAGTACGCGATCTTCGGCCTGCACCACGCGCGTGAGTGGCCGACCGGCGAGGTGGTCATGGAGCTCGCGCACGACCTCGTCAAGAGCTACGGCGCCCCGCGCGTTCGGGCGCTCCTCGATCGGGTGCGCGTGGTGATCGTCCCGGTCGTCAACCCCGACGGGTTCGTGTTCTCGCAGGAGGTCGATCCGATGTGGCGCAAGAACTCGCCGACGCGCGCGGTCGACCTCAACCGCAACTACGGCGCGGGGTGGGGCGGCAGCGGATCGTCGGCCGTGCCCACCGAACCGACGTACCGCGGGCCGTCGCCGTTCTCCGAGCCCGAGTCCGCCGCCGTCCACGAGCTCTCTCAGCGCCGGCACTTCACGAACGTCCAGTCCGTCCACAACATCGCGTCGCGGATCCTGCGGCAGCCCGGGTTCGACGAGTACGGGACGGTCGCGCGCGACGAGGCGCGGATGAAGGCGCTGGGCGACGCGATGGGGGCGGCGACGGGCTACGGGTCGCAGAAGGCGGTCGAGTTCGGCGAGATCCACGGCGCGACCGAGGACTGGAACTACATCGCGCAGGGAGCGTTCGGCTACACGATCGAGCTGGGGTCGACCGGCGACGGGACGTTCCAGGGCACGTACGACACGCACGTGGTCTCGCAGTACGGCGGCGTGCGCGAGGCGCTGCTCCTGGCGGGGGAGCAGGCGGCGGATCCGGCCGACCACGGGGTCTTGACCGGCGCGGCGTCGGCCGGCGCGACGCTGCGCCTGCGGCGGGACTTCACGACGGGGACGTTGTGCTCGGGCTGCGCCGCGTTCGCGGACTTCGTCGACACGACGCTCGCCGTCCCGGCCAACGGGCGCTTCGAGTGGCACGTCGGGCCGTCGACGCGGCCGTGGTCCTCTTCGCCCGAGGCGTGGACGCTGACGTGCACCGACGCGGGCGGGACCGAGCGCGCTCGTCGTCAGATCGTGGTCGACCGTGGGCAGCGGGTGGACGTCGGCGACGCCTGCCGGCCTCCGGCCTCTGGGCCGGGTGCCCAGCCCGCGCCGCCGGCGGGGACCCCTGCGCCGGTGGTGTCGAGGAAGCCCGCGGCGCGTGGGGTGGTCGGGGTCGTCCGGCTCGTCGTCGCGCGCCAGCGGGTGCGGCGCTCGACGCTGCTGCGTCGTCGTGCGCTCGTGGTGCCACTTCGGCTGTCCGGCGGCTCGCTGCGCGACGTCCGGGTGTCGCTGCTTCGGGCGCGGCGGGTCGTGGCGTCGCGGCGGCTTGTTCGGGTCGCGTCGTCGCAGCGGGTGCGGCTGCCGCTTCGGCGGATGCCGTCGGCGGGGACGTACCGGCTGCGCGTGCGCGGGGTCGATGGGGCTGGGCGCGTGGTGGTCGCTCGCGCTGTCGTCTCCGTCGTGCGGTAGGCGGTTCTCGGCCTGGCTGCCGTGTGAGCCTGCCGCTCGCCTTCGCTCGGGGAACAACAACGGGTCACGGCTGGTGGACCATCGCTTGGCGTCCGGACAACTCGACCCGCGTGCCGAGTCGGGCGGCGCGGGTCGAATTTCCATCGCCACACGATGGAAAGTCGTCCCACGTCGCGTTCGCGCTGACGCGGGTCGAGTTGTTCGCCGGGGGGAGCGCCACGCGCGTCGAGACCCTCAAGTCCTCGCCCGTCGCAGTTGTTCGTCGAGCGAAGGCGAGCGCCATCCATCACACGGGAGCCAGACCGCGCGAAGACGAAGCCATCTCGCGCGCAAGACGGCACACAACGAAGGTCCCGCGGCACACCCCGAGGCATAGCGTCCGACGCCACAGCCACTCTTCACCGAACGGGACGAACGGGTGTTCGGTTCTGTCCGATCGAGTCGGCACACTTCCCGCTCAACCACCGCCAGCGAGGTATTCACGCATGTCCGTCAGCCAGCAGGAGAAGGCCGCGAAGGAGAAGAACGCCGCTCTCCAGGGGGCGCTGTCCCAGATCGAGCGTCAGTTCGGCAAGGGCTCGGTCATGCGCATGGGCGACGAGGGCGCCCAGGTGAAGGTCGCCGCGATCCCGACAGGTGCGCTGTCGCTCGACATCGCGCTCGGCATCGGCGGCGTGCCGCGCGGCCGCATCGTCGAGGTCTTCGGCCCGGAGTCCTCCGGCAAGACGACGCTGATGTACCACCTCATCGCCGAGGCGCAGAAGCTCGGCGGCGTGTGCGCGTTCATCGACGCCGAGCACGCGATGGACCCGCTGTACGCCCGTGAGATCGGCGTCGACATCGACGAGATGCTCGTCTCGCAGCCCGACTACGGCGAGCAGGCGCTCGAGATCGCCGACATGCTCGTGCGCTCGGCCGCCGTCGACCTCATCTGCATCGACTCCGTCGCGGCGCTGACGCCGCGCGCCGAGCTCGAGGGCCAGATGGGCGACCAGACCGTCGGCCTGCAGGCGCGGATGATGTCGCAGGCGATGCGCAAGCTCGCCGGCAACCTCAACCGCAGCGGCACGCTGTGCGTCTTCACCAACCAGATCCGCGAGAAGGTCGGCGTCATGTTCGGCTCGCCGGAGACCCAGCCGGGTGGCCGCGCGCTGAAGTTCTACGCGTCGCAGCGCCTCGACATCCGCCGCATCGAGACCCTCAAGGAGGGCACCGAGGCGGTCGGCAACCGGGTCCGGGTGAAGGTCGTCAAGAACAAGGTCGCCGCGCCGTTCAAGCAGGCCGAGTTCGACATCGAGTTCGGCAAGGGCATCTCGTCCGCCGGCTGCATCCTCGACCTCGGCATCGAGCACGGCGTCGTGACGAAGTCCGGCTCGTTCTTCTCCTACGGGGACGAGCGGCTCGGCCAGGGCCGCAACAACGCCAAGGCGTACCTCAACGAGCACGTCGAGGTCGCCAAGGAGATCGAGTCGAAGATCTACGAGGTCCTCAACATCGACCCTGACGCGGTCGTCGAGATCGAGCCCGACACCATCCCGCCGATGCCCGAGGCCATCGCGGCCGCCTGACGGGGAGCACGGGCGTGAGCGCTGAGACGTTCGATCGCGCGCTGACGTTCGGCTACAAGCATCTCGGCCGCCGTGACCGCACGGTGGCCGAGGTCCGCG
>CADCVT010000131.1 GCA_902806215.1 uncultured Solirubrobacteraceae bacterium
CCGGTCGAGATCGAGAAGCTCCTGATCTCCACCCAGCACAAGGAGGGCGCCGAGTCGCTCATCCCCGACGACCTGTGGGAGCACGTCGTCGAGCCCGTGCTGCCGAAGGACCTCTACGACGAGAAGAAGCTCCGCAAGAACTTCCTCGTCAACCCGACCGGCCGCTTCGTCATCGGCGGCCCGGTGGGCGACGCGGGCCTGACCGGCCGCAAGATCATCGTCGACACCTACGGCGGCATGGCACGCCACGGCGGCGGCGCGTTCTCGGGCAAGGACCCGTCGAAGGTCGATCGGTCCGCCGCGTACGCCGCGCGCTACGTCGCCAAGAACCTCGTCGCCGCCGGCCTGGCCGACCGCGCCGAGGTCCAGGTCGCGTACGCCATCGGCGTCGCGCACCCGGTGTCGGTGATGGTCGAGACGTTCGGGACCGAGAAGATCGCCAAGGCGAAGATCGCCCAGCTGGTCGACGAGCACTTCGACCTGCGTCCCGGCGCCTTCCGCGACTCGCTCAAGCTGCACCGCCCGATCTACCAGAAGACCGCCGCCTACGGCCACTTCGGCCGCGAGGACAGCGACTTCACGTGGGAGAAGACGGACAAGGCCGCCATGCTCCGCGAGGCCGCCGGTCTCGCCGGCGAGGCCGTCACGTCGTAACCGGACGCGTCGTCGTCCGCCGTCGGTAGGCTGGCGGAAGTGACAACCGATCAAGTCACTTCCGGCCGGTCCTACCGCGGCGAGACGCCCGAGGAGCGGGCGGCCGGGCGGCGCGAGCGCCTGCTGGCCGCCGCCCTCGAGCTCTACGGGCGGCGCGGCCACGCGCGCCCGACGATCGCGCAGGTGTGCGCCCGCGCGCACGTCACGACGCGCAACTTCTACGAGGCGTTCTCCTCGCGCGAGGAGCTCCTCCTCGCCCTCTACGAGCACCTGCTGGCCGAGCAGGCACGCAGGGTCGCCGACGCCTTCGCGGGCCTGGATCCCGACCGCCCGCTCAGCGAGCAGGCCCGGCCGGTCATCGAGGCGTTCGTGCGCCCCTGGGCCGAGGACATCCGCAAGGCGCGGGTCGCGCAGCTCGAGATCCGCGGCGTGACCGCCGAGATCGACGAGCGGACGCAGCGCGCGCTCCGGGGTTTCTCGCGCATCGTCGCGACCAACACCGGCGTCTCCGAGCTCGTCGCGCTTGCCTTGGTCGGGGCCGTCAGCCAGTCGCTGATGGTCTGGCACGTGATGCCCGACGACGAGCGCCCGCCGGTCGACGACCTCATCGACGCGTTGACGACTGTGGCCGGGCGTACGCTGGCCGAGTGAACCTCTCGCCGGAGCTCCTCAGCGTCAACGTCGGACAGCCGCGTCCGGTGGAGCTGCCGGGCCGCACCGTCAGCACGGCGATCTGGAAGGCGCCGGTGAGCGGGCCGGTCGCGGTGCGCGGCGTCAACGTCGACGGCGACGACCAGGCCGACCGCTCGGTGCACGGCGGGCCCGACAAGGCGGTCTACGCGTACGGCATGAGCGAGATCCTCGAGTGGGAGGACGTGCTCGGTCGCCACCTCGGCGCGAGCGCGTTCGGGGAGAACCTGACGATCGGCGGGCTCGACGTCTCGGGTGCTCGCATCGGCGAGCGCTGGCGGGTCGGGACCGTGCTCCTCGAGGCCGTCCAGCCGCGCCTTCCCTGCTTCAAGCTCGGGCTGAAGTTCAACGACCCGACGTTCCTGCGGCAGTTCGCCCGTTCCGGCCGCCCCGGCACGTACCTGAAGATCGTCGAGGAGGGCGTCCTCGAGACCGGCGACGCGGTCGAGGTCGTCGACGTCCCCGAGCACGACGTGACGATGCGGCTGATGATGCACGCGTTCCTCGTCGACCGCTCGCGCCTGCCCGAGCTGCTCGACGCGCCCGGGCTGCTCGCGGACTGGAGAGACTGGATCGAGCAGGGCGCGGCGGAGTGATCGCCAAGGTCGAGCCGCTCACGACCGCGCGGGCCCTGCGCGGCCCGTTCGATTACCTGCGCCCCGACGGGGTCGCGAAGGGGTCGCTGCTGATCGTCCCGTTCGGGCACCGCGACGTCACCGGCGTCGTCGTCGACGTCGCGTCCTCGTCGGAGGTTCCGGCGGAGAAGCTCGTCGCGCCGCGGCGGGTGCTCGAGGAGCGGGTGCCCCCGGAGCTGGTCGACCTCGCCGCCTGGATGGCCGAGGAGTACTGCTCGACGTTCGCGCGCTCGCTGCAGCTCGTGCTGCCGCCGACGGGGGCGCGGGCGAAGACCGCGCTGTGGGCTGAGCTCACCGACGACGGCACCGCTGTGCTCGCGGCCGGCGAGGGGGCGAGGCTGAACGCGCGACAGCGCGAGCTGCTCGCGTCGCTGCCGCGGTTCTGCGGCGGCGACACCGCTGCGCTGCGGCGGCTGGAGGGTCGCGGGCTCGTGGCGATGGGTCCTCGCTCGCAGCGGCGCTTTCTGACCCACGACGCGGTCGGCGCCGTCGGCGAGCGGCCTGCGCTGACCGACGCCCAGGCCTCGGCGCTGCGCGAGATCTCGAAGGCCCCGCGCGGCGAGAAGCTGCTGCTGCACGGCGTGACCGGGTCGGGCAAGACCGAGGTCTACCTCGGCGCGGTCGAGGAGGTGCTCGGCCGCGGCGGGGGCGCGATCGTGCTCGTGCCGGAGATCGCGCTGACGCCGCAGATCGTCTCGCGCTTCGTGCGCCGGTTCGGCGACACCGTCGCGGTGCTCCACTCCAAGCTGTCCAAGGGCGAGCGCTACGACGAGTGGCGGCGGCTGCGGCGCGGCGAGGCCCGCGTGTGCGTCGGCCCGCGCAGCGCCGTGTTCGCCCCGATCGCCGACCTCGAGCTCATCGTCATCGACGAGGAGCACGACCCGTCGTACAAGCACGAGGGCGATCCACGCTACGACGCGCGGCACGTCGCCGAGCGCCGCGGCGCGACGCTCGTGTGCGGGTCGGCGACGCCACGGCCCGAGTCCGCCTACGCGCTGCGGCGGATCCGCCTGCCCGAGCGCGTGGATGGCCGCGGGATGCCGCCGGTCGGCGTGCTCGACATGCGCGGGCACAGCATGGCGATGCACCCCGAGACGGTCGAGGGCCTGCACACCGCGGGCAAGGCGATCGTGATGCTCAACCGCCGCGGGTGGTCGAACTTCCTGACGTGCCGCTCGTGCGGGCACGTGTGGATGTGCCCGCACTGCGACGTCTCGCTCGTGCTGCACCGTGCCCAGGGGCTGCTTGCCTGCCACCACTGCGGGCACCGCGCGCGGGTGCCGCACGAGTGCACGGAGTGCCGGTCGGTGAGCGTCGCGCGGCACGGCGCGGGGACCGAGCGCCTCGAGCACGAGCTCAGCGAAGCCGGCCTGCCGGTGTGGCGGCTCGACGCCGACGTGAAGCGCCCGGGCGACGTGCTGCGCGCGTTCGAGGCGGCTCCCACCGGCGTGCCCGTCGGGACCCAGATGGTCGCCAAGGGCCACGACTTCCCCGACGTCACGCTGGCCGTCGTGCTCGACGCCGACGCGACGCTGCGCTTCCCGGACTTCCGTGCCGAGGAGCGCACGTTCGCGCTCGTCGCGCAGCTCGCCGGACGGTCGGGCCGGGGGGAGAAGGGCGGGCGCGTGCTCGTCCAGACGCTCGCGCCGGACGCGCCGTCGATCGTCGCCGCCGCGCAGCACGACGCCGACGGCTTCCTCGGCGGCGAGCTCGAGCGCCGCCGCCTGCTGCGCTACCCGCCGTTCTCGTCGCTGGTCAAGGTCGTGACCTCCTCGCACGAACCGGGCGCCGCGCACACCGCGGCCATGGCCGTGCGCGAGGAGCTCGCGCTGCCGCCGTCGGCGGTCCTCGGTCCCGCGCCGCTGTTCCGGCTGCGCGACCGCGAGCGCTCGCAGCTGATCGTCAAGGCCAAGCCCGAGAACCGCGCGACGGCGATCGAGGAGGTCGGCGGCGCGGTCGAGCGCGTCGCCGCCTCGCGCGAGCACAAGGCCGCCTCGCTCTCGGTCGACGTCGACCCCCAGTAGAGGGACGCCGCAGCCGGCTAGCAGCTAGCCGTCGATCGCCGCGCGGACCTCGGCCTCGGTGGGCTCCTTGCCGAACTTCACGACGGCCCAGGTCGCGCCGGCGTCGACCCATGGCCGCGGGTCCTCGCCGGCGTCGTGCTGGATGACGAACTCGAACGGGCGGTCCTGCGGGAGCTCGGCGCGCAGCTCGGTCACCGCCTCGGGGCCGGGGAGGTCGATGGGGAAGATGCCGTCCCAGCGGCGGGCGCGCTCGAGCGGCTTGCGCTTGGGGTAGCGGGCCGCGACCCAGACCGGGATCCGCGGCTGCTGGACCGGCACGGGCCGGAACTCCTCCCAGTGCTCGACGAGCCGGTCGAGGCCGTCGTCGAGGAGCTTCGCGCGCTCGCGCGGCTCGACGACGTCCTCGAAGTCCTCGAACTCTCCATGGTTGTCGCTGCCGAGCCCGATGCCGAGGATCAGCCGGCCCCGGCTGAGCAGGTCGAGCGTCGCGGTCTCGCGGGCGAGCTTGTGCGGCCGGCGGCGGCTGACGGGGGTGACCATCGGGCCGATCCGCACGCGCTCGGTGGCCACGGCGATCGCGGCGAGCGCGACCCACGGGTCGAGCACCGGCAGCTCGGGCGGCGAGTACCGGATGTGGTCCCACAGGAAGAAGCCGTCCCAGCCCGCCGCCTCGGCCGCCTTCGCCAGATCGGCGAGCAGGTGCGGGTCGGCGAGCTCGCCGAACGGTGCCACGAAGATGCCGCGCTGAGCCATGCGGCGGACGCTACCGGTCGCTCACGCGAACGGCGGCGGCGCGTCCGGCGCCCGGACGAGCGTGGCCGCGATCTCGGCGAGGCGGTCGGCGTCGACGTCGGTCGACGTGACCTCGATCGCGGTGCCCTCGAGCGTGAGGCGGACCGACGCCGACGCCCACTCCGACGCCGGGCGGCGGACCTGCATCTCGCGGCCGCCGTGCTGCTCGGGCACCCACGGGGTGGGGTCGGCGTCGCTGATGAAGATCATCTGCTCGACGGCGTCGCCGTCGGCCGCCTGCCGGATCGCCGCGCTCCAGTGCCCGTCTGCGCTGCGCAGCGCCATCTGGACCCACGCCCCGTCGCCGCGGCGTCCACCGCCTTCGTCGAAGAGCACGTCCATCTCCCACTCGGGCGCGAGGCGCTCCGGCATGAACACGGCGAACGGCGCCCGCGCGGCAATCTGGTCGACCGCGTCCTCGTCGTCCGCGTTCGTCAGCGCGCCCTCGTCGGGGCTGTAGGTCCACCAGAGCTGGCCGCGACGCACGGCGACGTGGTCGCCGGACTCCTCGCGCACGCGGTCGGGCGGGGCGATCCACAGCCGGGTCGTCGTCGTCGACTCGGCCGGGGCTGGTTCGTCGCCCGCGCCGACGGCCAGGAACACGGCCGCGTTCCCCTCCTCGATCTGCGCGGTGAAGGCGTCGCGGGTCCGTTCGTGGTGCTGCCAGCTCGTCACGGTGGCGCACACGGTGCGGTCGCCGGTGCCGGCACCGTGCAGCAGCTCGAGGAGGTCGCCCAGCTCGCTCATCGGCTCCTACAGCCTTGCACGGGAACGGGTCTGGGGGACGCGGTGTACTTCGGGTGGCGTGGCGCCGCACCAGGTCGAAGACGCAGAGCTCATCGTCCGTGCGCGGTCCGGCGACCGCGACGCCTACGGCATGCTCGTTCAGCGACACCAGCGCATCGCGTTCCGCACCGCCTACGCGGTGTGCGGCGACGCGGCCGACGCCGAGGACGCCGCGCAGGACGCGTTCGTGAAGGCCTACCGCGCGCTCGGCCGCTTCCGCGACGGGTCGCCGTGGCGGCCGTGGTTGCTGACGATCGTGGCGAACGAGGCCCGCAACCGCCGCCGCTCGGCGGGGCGGCGCGAGCACCTCGCGGTCCGC